>JBDSIP010000082.1:0-8153 GCA_039917915.1 Thermoflexales bacterium | reverse complement strand
GATCTTCGCGGCCTCAGCCTCGACCAGCGCGGCATACCGGGACTGGCGCTTGAGCGCGTCCAGGGCCCGAGTCACCCCCTTGACGTTGCGGATGTGGCCGCTGAAGTGGTACATGCCTTCATCGTCGCGGACAAACAGGCTGTGCTCGCCCGTCTCGACCAGCGCCGCGACCAGGGCCAGATCGCCGACCTGGGCCGGCGTCATGCGGTTTCGCTCGAGCAGCCCCGGCAGCGCCCGGTCGGGATACAGGATATAAGTGTGCTGGTCGGCCCGGTACAGCGGACCGTGGCGCAGACTGTCCAGCAGCGCGACCGACTCTTCGCCGGACAGCAGGCCTGAGGACAGTATGGCGACCTGGCCCTCCAGCATTTCATAGAGGTGGGCGATTGCGGCCCGCCCATCGCTCAGATGCAGGATGTTGTAGGCGTGATACAGCCCGTCGCTGCGCTTGTTGGCCCGCAGGGCGTGCTCGACATGCCGCTGGGCCAGCTCGAGAAAAGCCAGCAACTCGCCGAGCGGGATCTGGGTGGCCGAACCCGCCAGGCCGCCCGCATACACCGCCGCGCGGAAGGCGCCGCCCGCCTGGCCCAGCCCGTCCAGCATCGCCCGCCGCTGTTCATCGCTGAATGCGCCGCCGAGCGCGCCCTGGAATTGCGATAGCACGTTGGAGATTCCGCCGAAGAGCGCCTGGACTTCCGCGCTGACGGGCAGGGCGGCGGCCGCATTTTGACCCAACAGATCCTTGAAGAAGGCGATGTAGCGCCGTAGATAGCCCAGGGTCACCACCGACAGGCCCTTGCCGACCAGGGCGTTGTTGGCGTCATTCCACTCGGGGCGCTGGGTGTTCATCCAGATCCCGCCCTCGGGGACGAAATTGACCAGCTTGGCCAGCAGCAAGGTCAGGAGCTTTTCCGTTAATGTAACGTGCAGGACTTCGCCATCGGGGCCGTTGAGCAGCTTGCCATCCGACCCGCGCGCCTTCACCCGCGCTTCGATGTCGTGCTCGGTCTTCCAGTCGAAGTCGATGGTGCTGGCCGGGTCTCTGAGCAATTCCGGGTAGGGCTTGATCCAGTAGGGGACATCGGCGTAGCTGAAGATCGGCCGGGCCAGGAACGCCTGAAGTTTGCCCGGATGGAACCGGGCGCTGACCTCCATCAGTTTCTGCAGGTAGATGATCTGATGGTCGCTCCAGTAGCCGATGTTCGCCCACGGATTGTTCGATTCCGGGATCTCCCAATCGAGCCCCTCGCGGGTGATCCGATACGGGTTGTAGCCATCGACCGTTGTCGCGCACAGGAAGGTCGAGATCATGCTCTCGATGTACTCGGGATAGGACCAGGCCAGCGCCTCCCAATTCTGGAAGATGTCGCGCCAGTTGCCCTCGTAGTCCAGGCGCCGGGTGCCATCCGGATTCTTGACCTTGATGGCAAAGCGGTTCCACGGCCGGCTGGGGTCGCCATGCCGCCGGCTGAAGGACAGCGGCAGATAGGCATAGGTCAGGCGGACCAGGTCGGGCGCGTCGACCGCCTCGGCCCGGGCGTGCAGTTCCGCGATGCCCAGGCTGGCCGGCAACGCCGCGAAGAAGGCCGCATGGGCCATGAGCACGGCTCGATTGCGGCCGGTGACAAAGGCGATGAAATCCTTCGCGTCGATCTGATACGCGTCGAAGAAGATGCCCCCCCGCATGCAGTTGAACATGACGTTGGCGAAATGGCGCGCATCGGTGAGCGCGCTCCCGCTCGTTTGCAGTCCGTCCGCGCTGGCGACCAGGTTCTTCAGGGCGGCCGTGCCGGCCTCGATATCGCGCTCGATCTCGGCGATCAACCCGGGCCGATCGCCGCGCAGTTGGCGCGCCAGGCGGACGATGGCGGCGCTGTCCTGGCTCACTTCCGCGACCAGATGCCAGGAACGCTCGGCGCCGGGGGCGAGGGCAAGGGTGATGTGGGCGAAGTAGGCGCCCTGCTGCCCGCGTGTCTCGGCTTCGGGCGTGATGCTCTGGCCGTATCGGAAGCGGTCGAGCTGCGCCACCGAGAGCAGGTAGTCAGCCCCATCCAGGCCAAGCTGCGCCACCGTCGTCGCCAGAAGCGACTCGCTCGGCTCGGCCAGGTCGGTCAGGGTCGAGTTCAGCGAGAAGATCGCGAGCCCGGTCGCTGCGTCCACCTCGCTGCGTTTGTAGGCGTCGAGGAGGGGACTGAATTCGTTCTGGGTCGCGGCGCTGATGTTGGCCGGCAGCAGGTTCTGCAGGCCGTCGAGCAGTTCGATGGCGCAGGGCGATATCCCCGAATTGAGCAGCCAGCTCGTCTTGACAAAGCCAAACGCATCGCTGCTGCGCCAGGCGTAGCGATAGGTCAGCCCCAGGCTGTGGTTGATCTCCTCGAAGACGAGGGCGGTGCCCGCCACGTTCTTGTAGAGGTTGCGCTCAAGGGTGTAGATGCCGCGTTGGCGTTGCGAGAACGGTTCCCACAGACTTGTGCGTTGGGCGCGGGTGACCAGCAGGATGACCTTGGGGCCAGTGTGTTCGCCGCTCTCGGTCAGCTTGTCGTCGGTGTAGTACGGGAAGAGGGCCTGTTCGGCGCTGACCCGCCCGGCGGACAGCCCGCCGGTGGCGGAGATGAAGAGCCAGTGATTCGAGCTGCTGACGACGCTCATGAAGAACGGCGGCATGGCGTCGTAGTTGTGGATCTTGTAGAACGCGTCGCCCAGCATGGCGACATACTCCCCGCTCACGCCCTGCTGCGCTACTTGTTGCTGTGTTTCGCCGATGAAGATCGGGCGTGTTGTGTGGGTCACGTTTCAAGCTCCTGCTTCCACCGCGCGGGCGAGTTTGGCCCTTGTTCGCGCGAGAAATGTCGCGGAAGGGATTGTACGTGGCCTCTCCGCGCATCCTGCAAATAGCCAACCGAAAGCGACATATCCCCGCCCCGGCGTACGCCGGGGCGGGGATATGTCGCTTTCGGAAACCCTATCTGATCAGGCCGCCTGCCCGG
The DNA here is from genome assembly GCA_039917915.1 of Thermoflexales bacterium. Taxonomy (GTDB): domain Bacteria; phylum Chloroflexota; class Anaerolineae; order J036; family Brachytrichaceae; genus Brachythrix. The sequence continues at coordinate 5,166 of JBDSIP010000082.1, read as the reverse complement.
CAATCCAGCCCGTCGTCCAGGCCGCCTGGAAGTTGTAGCCGCCGGTAATCCCGTCGATGTCGAGGACCTCGCCGGCGAAATACAGACCCGGGCAAACGCGGCTCTCCATCGTCCGGAAATCCACCTCGTCCAGGGACACCCCGCCCGCGGTGACGAACTCTTCTTTGAACTGACCCTTGCCGACGATGCGGAGCACCTCGCCGGTGAGCGTGCGCACCAGCGCCTCCGCGTTCCCGCGCGGGAGCTTGGCCCAGATCTGGGCCTCGTGGATGCCGCTCCGGGCGACCAGGCGTTTCCACAGCCGGAGCGGGATCTCGCCAAAGGGTGACTGGGTGCCGACATGTTGGCCGCCGGCGTTGCGCTTGCGGGCGGCGAGGACTTCGAGAATCGCCTCGGGTTTGAGCCGGGTGATCCAGGCGATCTCGAGGTCGGCGACATAGCGGGCGGCGGCCAGCTCACGGGCCGCCCAGGCCGACAGGCGCAGCACCGCCGGCCCGCTCAGGCCCCAATGGGTGATCAGGACCGGCCCCGTTTGGCTGAACTGGGCGGCCGCATCCCGGCCAGGCGCTTCAAGCAGCAGCCGGACCCGGGCCTGCGGCACGCTCAACCCGGACAGGCCGCGCAGCCCTTCGTCGGCGATCTCGAAGGTGAACAGCGAGGGCGCCGGCGGAACGATGCTGTGGCCGAGCGCGCGGGCGAGGGCGTGGCCCTGAGGCGCGCCGCCGCTGGCCAGCAAGACCCGCGGCGCGCGCAGGGTCTCGCCGTCCTGGAGGGTGACCAGGTAGGCATCCGCCTCACGTGAAATCGCCACCACCGTCGCGCGCATGCGGACGTCGATACCGGCCTCACGGGCGGCCCGCTCGAGGCAGTCGACGATGGTCGCAGAGTCGTCGGTGACGGGGAACATCCGCCCGTCGGCCTCCTTCTTGAAGGCCACCCCGCGGGCGGCAAACCAATCGACGGTCTGGCGCGGGCCAAAACGGGTGAGCGGGCCGCGCAGGGCGAGCCCGCCCCGGGGATAGCGGGTGATGAGCTCGGCCGGCTCGAAGCAGGCGTGGGTGGCGTTGCAGCGCCCGCCGCCTGAGATGCGGACCTTGGCCAGGGTCTGCGCCGAGCGCTCGAGGATGAGGACGCGTTGGGGCGGGGTGCGCTCAGCGGCGGCGATGGCGCCGAAGAACCCGGCCGCCCCGCCGCCCAGGACGATGAGATCGGCATCCATGGGCTGTGCAGGTGATTGTAGGGGCTGAGGGGGAGTGTGATCTCGCCCCGTAACACCCGCTCGTCTGGCGCGTTGTAACCATACAATTCATACCATGCGCATCGACCACCTCGTCTTCCTGGTTCGTGATCTGGACATCGCCGCGCGCCAATGGACCCGGCGCGGATACACCGTCACCTCGGGCGGCACGCACGCTGGGGGCTGGACCCACAACAAGCTGGTCTGTCTGGGTGACACCAGTTACATCGAGCTGATCGCCTTTCGAAGCGCCGAGGCCGCCCCCCATCGCTGGAATCGCTTTCGCCCCTTCCCGGGGCTGATCGACTTCGCAGTCCGGGTCGACGATATCCACGCCGCAGTCGTCAAGCTGCGCAAGCTTGGGCTGGACTACTCGGCCCCGAGCGATGCCGGGCGCACGCGGCCGGATGGGGTCGAGTTGCGCTGGCGCGGCGCCATGCCGCAGACCACGAGCCTGGGCCTGCCCTTCCTGATCGAGGATGTTACCCCGCGCAATTTGCGCGTGCCGGCCGGGGCCGCGCGCAAACACCGCAATGACGCGACTGGCATTGCTTCGTTGGACATCCTCACCCCGGATCTCGGCGCGGCCCTGCCGCATTTTGGGGCGTTGTTTGGGCGGGCGATCGAGCTCACGCGCGGGGCGACGATCTTCCAGGCCGGGCCGGGAACGCGGATCACCCTGCGCACGCCGTCCCGCGGCCGGGCGGCGGCGGTGCTGGCCTTGCGCGGGGCAGGGCCGTTTGATTGGAAGCCCGTGAAACAGCCTAGGTAAACCGATTAACCCTTAGGATTGCCGTCGGCATTCGCCGCGAGTGCAGATGGGTGATGGCGATCGCCAGCGCGTCTGCGGCGTCGTCCGGCCGGGGAATCTTGGCCAGATTCAACAACATCCGGACCATCTCCTGCATCTGGCGCTTGTCGGCTTTGCCATAGCCGCTGACCGCCTGTTTGACCTGCAGCGGGGTGTATTCGGCCAGCGGCAAGTTGGCATCGGCCAGGGTCAGCAACGCCACCCCGCGGGCCTGCGCGACTGGGATGATCGTCCGGGCGTTGGTGGCAAAGAAGATCGCCTCGATCCCGCACTCGTCGGGCTTCCAATGCGCAATCAGCGCCTGCAGCTCGGTGCGCAAGGCCTGCAAGCGGACCGGAAACGCATCTTCCTTGGGGGTTTCAATCACCCCGAATGCCACCGCGACCAAAGAGCCGTCGCGTTCCTCGCGCACGACCCCGTAACCGGTGGTGGCAATGCCGGGGTCGATGCCGAGGACGAGCGTCATGGGCGACCCGTCATGCGTCATGCGTTATCCGTTACTCTTCAGCGTTCGCGACAACGCGCGTTACGCTAAATGCTGTGCCGCGACCGTGAGCCCAATGACGGATGACGCATGACGCGCACCTACGCCATGTTGTGATAAACCATCTGCACATCATCGAGCTCTTCGAGGGCTTCGACGGCGTTGAGGACCTTCTCGGCGTCCTGCTCGTGCAGTTCAGTCTGGGTGTTGGGGATCATCGCCAGTTCGGCTTCGGAAACCTTGATATTGGCCGCCTGCAGGGCATCCCGCACAAAGCGGAACTGATCGGCATCGGCAAAGATCTCGATGACGGCATCCCCGGTCTTGACATCCTCGGCCCCGCCTTCGAGAGCAGCCTCGAAGACCTTATCCGGATCGACGTCATCCTTGCGATCGATGACGAAATAGCTCATCCGCTTGAACTGCCAACCCACCGAGCCGCCCTCGCCCATCATCCCGCCTGAGCGGGTCAGGGTCTTGCGCACATCGGCAGCGGTGCGGTTGCGGTTGTCGGTGACGACCTTGATCATCACCGGCACCTTGCACGGCAAATAGCCCTCGTAATAGAGCTCCTCGAGGATGATCCCTTCGCCGCCTACGCCGGTCGCGCGGGCAATTGCGCGCTCGACATTGTCCTTGGGCATGTTGGCGTCCTTGGCCTTGTCAATGGCCAGGCGCAAGCGGAAATTCGTTTCGGGGTTGCCGCCGCCCTCGCGGGCCGAAACGGCGATTTCACGGCCGAGGCGGGTGAATAGGGCGCCACGCTTGGCGTCGGTTGCGCCTTTCGCGCGCTTGATTGTGGCCCATTTGCTGTGTCCTGACATGTCGGTTACCTCGTTGTCTCTTCGATCTCGCTCCGCTGTGGCGGTATGGCGGAAATAGCGTCCCGAATTGGTTGCGGGAATCAATTATACGGGAGGCGGCAGGACCCGTCGTCCGAAGTGATATCCCCAACTTTGTCGGGGAATATCAATTTCGACCAATCCAGATGCGCGGCGTATCATCGGCGCGATGAAAGAACGTCCTATGATCCTCGTCGCTCTCGCGCTGGCGGCCTGCTCGGCCGGCGCGCCGACGGCGACGCCCAACTTGAGCGGGCCGGCTGAGGCGCAAGTCCGGGTCATTCCCCTGGCCGCGCCGCTCGACACACCCCTGGCCGAGATCTCCGGCCTGGCCTGGCACGGCGACGATCTGTTTCTGCTGCCGCAATACCCCGACCGCTTTGGCGGCCTGTTCGCAGTGGGCCGCCAGGCGATTCTGGACTACCTGGACGGCCGAAATTCGGGACCGCTTTCGGCCCGGCTCGTTCCGTTGGACGAAGATGGGGTCCCGTATCGTGTCGGAGGCTATGAAGGCTACGAGGCGATCGCCATTGTCGGCGACGAAATGTTTCTGACGATCGAGACCCATCGCGAGTTGCCCGGGCTCGGGGCAATGCTGGGCTACATCATCGCCGGGCACATCGCCGCCGATGGGTCGGCGGCGAGCCTGAGCGCGATGACGCGGATGGAGATCCCTGCCCAGGCCGGTCTGGAAAATACCGCCGATGAGGCCATGACCGTCGTGGATGGCCGCCTGGTCACCTTCTACGAGGCCAATGGCGCGAACGTCAACCCGCGCCCAATAGCGCATGTCTTCGAGCCCGGGCCGACCCGTCTGGCCGCATCGCCGACGATGACGATGGCGGCACTCGAGTACCGCTTGACCGATGCCACCCCCGCCGGGCCGGACGGCCGGTTCTGGGTGATCAATTACTTCTTTCCCGGCGATCGCGACAAGCTGAAGCCGGCCCCCGATCCGATCGTGGCCCGCTTTGGCGCCGGCGCCACCCACGCGGCTTGCCCGCCGGTCGAGCGGCTGGTCGAGCTGCGCGCGGCGGGCGGCCAAATCGCGCGAACTGACACGCCGCCTGTCCAACTGACGCTGTTAAACTGCGCCACGGCTCGCAACTGGGAAGGCCTCGCCGAGCTGCCCGGGCGGGGTTTCCTGCTTGCCACCGACCAGCACCCCGGGACGATTCTGGCGTTTGTGGCGAGCCCAGGGCCTTAACCTCGCTGGCGCCCTGCCAGCCATTCTCCTCGCAGGTGGGCGCCACCGATCCCACGCCGTTCGAGCATCCCGGCACCCTCCTGCAAGGTGAATGGCCCCGGATCGGTTGCCGAAACGCAAGTCCCCGTCTCTGGCCATCAACCTTGCACGTAGGCGCTTGAGGCTCAGTCAGGCTTCGGCTCAGTGGCGCCTACCTGCGAGGTCGATGCCTGGGGCGGCGTCTACCCGCCAGGTTAAGGCATGACGGTTTACATCTCAATATCGAGCAATACCCCCATCTCGGCCGCGGCGGCGGCGATCGCGCCAACGTCCTGCCCGCGGATGAGGGCGACCCCGGGCCCAACGCGCTCGATCAACCCTCGCCGTCCGGCATCCAGCCGCAGCAGCGCGTCGAGGATGGCCGGCTCGCGGGCGCGCAGCAACACGCCGGCCTGCGCTCCCGCTTCCGCCCCACGCCCGGTGGCGCGGCTAATGGCCCGCGACAGCCCCGCGGGCAGGGTTGCGCCGGCGCCCTTCTCGAGGAACTCGATCGCGCGTTGTTCTGTGATGCCCTGGCGCGCAGCCGCGCCCAGCGCGCGCGGGGTG
>JBDSIP010000081.1:0-9380 GCA_039917915.1 Thermoflexales bacterium | reverse complement strand
GAACTGCTTGGCAAGCCCGTCGCGTTTGCGGCCGATTGCGTTGGGCCCGCGGTTGAGGCCCAGGCCGCCGCGCTCAAAGCCGGCGAAGTGCTCCTGCTGGAAAACCTGCGCTTCCACAAGGAAGAGGAGAAGAACGACCCCGACTTCGCCAAGCAGCTCGCCCGGCTGGGCGATGTGTATGTCTGTGATGCGTTTGGCAGCGCCCATCGCGCGCATGCCTCGGTCGAAGCGGTCGCCCACTTCCTGCCGGCCGCGGCCGGCTTCCTGATGGAGAAGGAGATCAACTTCATCTCCAAGATTCTGCTCTCGCCCGAGCGCCCGCTTGTGGCGATCCTGGGCGGGGCCAAGATCAGCGACAAACTGCCGGTGATTCAGAACCTGTTGCCCAGGGTCGATCGCCTGTTGATCGGTGGCGGGATGGCCAACACCTTCCTCAAGGCCAAGGGCTATGAGCTGGGCGACTCGCTGGTCGAGAACGACGCGGTTGCGATGGCGAGGCAGATTCTGGAGACCTCAGGCGACAAGCTGGTCCTGCCGGTGGATGTGGTCGTGGCTGACAAGTTCTCCAACGACGCCAGCACCGCCACCGTCGCGGTCGATTCGATCCGGCCGGGCTGGCGCGCGCTCGACATCGGCGGGCAGTCGGCGATCAATTTCGCCAAGATCATCGGCGGGGCGAAGATGATCGTGTGGAACGGCCCGATGGGCGTGTTCGAGATGCCGAAGTTCGCCGCGGGTACGACCGCGGTGGCGAAGGCGGTGGCCGAGTCGGGCGCTATCAGTGTCATCGGCGGCGGCGACTCGGTCGCGGCGGTCGAGCAGGCCGGCGTCGCGGACAAGATCACCCACATTTCCACTGGCGGCGGGGCGTCACTCGAGTTCCTCGAGGGCAAGACCCTGCCGGGGGTGGCCGTACTACCCGACCGGAGTTAGGGTTTGATCAGGTGGGTCAGGTGGATAAGGTGTGGTCAGGTGGGTCAGGTGGATAAGGTGTGGTCAGGTGGGTCAGGTGGATAAGGTGTGGTCAGGTAGAGACCTAGGCGAAACATGTCACCTGATCAAACCTGATCAAACCTTATCGAACCTTATCCACCTTATCCACCTTATCCACCTGACCAAACCTGACCACACCTTACGCGGTTTGCGCCAGCGCCACAAACGTCCTTACCCCGTATCCCGAGGCCCCTTTGGGCGAGTAGCCAGACGTGCTGTTGGCGAAGTCCATGGGGGCCATATCGATGTGGGCCCACGGGTAGGCCGGGCCGCCTTTCTCATCGAGGGTGAACTGCTGGAGGAACCAGCCAGACGCGCCCAGCCCCGAGTAACGGCTGCCGGAGCTGTTCTTGAAGTCAGCGGTGTCGCTCTTCATGCTCTCGCCGTATTCGGGCCAGAGCGGCATCGGCCAGATGCGCTCGCCGGCCTGCGCGCCGGCGTCGATGACCTGGCGGACCCATGTTTCGGTGTTCGTGTGGACGGTGGCGGCCATGCAATCGCCCATCGCCAACGAGGCGACCCCGGTGAGCGTGGCGATGTCAACGACGCCGGAGGGGTTATACCGTTTTGCGTAATGCAGCGCGTCGGCGAGGATCAGCCGGCCCTCGGCGTCGGTGCTGATGATCTCAACCGTCATCCCGTTCATCATGGTCAGGACGTCACTGGGGAGAAAGGCATCCTCGCTGATCCGGTTCTCGACCAGAGGCATGAGCCCGATGACGCGCCTGGGCAGCTTGAGCTCGGCGATGGCCTGCATCGCGCCGGCGACGGCAGCGGCCCCGCTCATATCGCCCTTCATCGGCACCATGCCATCGGCGGTCTTGATCGAGTAACCGCCCGTGTCGAAGCACACGCCTTTGCCGATCAGGACGAGGGGGGCTTGTTTAGCGGCGCCGCGCGGGGCGTGCTCGAGCACGACAAAGCGCGGCGCGTTGCGGCTGCCCTTGTTGACTGCCAGAATGCCGCCCATCTTGTTGGCCTCGAGCTCGGCCTGGCCGAGGACGGTGGCCTTGAGTCCGCGCTTCTTTGCCATCGCGACGCAATGGTCGGCGAATGTGGCGGGGAACATCACGTTGGGCGGGCGGTTGACCAGGGTCCGGGCCACGTTCTGGGCATTGCCCATGATCTCGCCATCACGCGCGCCGTCGCGGGCCTCGGGGAAGCGGCTGGCATCGGATTCGAGCACGAGCAGGGTCTCGATCTCGCGCAGATCGGGTTTGGACTTCTGCTCGAGGTACTGATAGGCGCCGAGGACGGCGCCTTCGACGGTGGCCTGGGCGGCCACTCGGGCATCCAGTCCGCCGCTGCCTGAGCCATGGGCGACCGTGGCGACGGTCTTGCACCCAAGGCCTGCCGCCTTGCGCACAGCGCTGCCGCTTGCTTGCCGCACGCGCTCGGCGTTGATGTCGGCGGGCTTGCCCAGCCCGACCAGGATCACTCTGGCAGCCGGGATAAGGCCATGGGTGTAGATGACGGCCAGCTCGTTGAGCTTGCCCTTGAAATCGCCCAATGCCAGCAGCAGGCTGATTGCGCCCTCGCCAGGCACGCCATCGGAGGAGCCGAGGGCGGTATCGACGGCGCCGGCCGCGCCGCCAGGCACGGCAACGCCTTCGAAGAGGTTGACGATGAGGGCATCGGCCGGGGTGGCCTGGATCTGGCGGGGGTGGACGGTGATACGCATTTGGCGATTCTAGCCCCGTGCACCCTGCGCAGGAACGAGTCTGCGGGTCTATACTCGTCGTGCGTTTTGTCTTACCGATAGACTTGCCGGTCGCATCCGCGCCGATGCCCCGGAGGAGATGACGATGACAGCCACAATCGTTCGCGCCGACTATGAGGAGCTTCGCCGCATCGGACGCCTATTTGCCGACCAGGCGGCCGCCTGTGGTCAGATGCTCGTATCCATCAAGACCGCCATCGCGCCTCTGGAAGTCGGCGACTGGCGCGGCCCCGGCGCCACAGCCTTCTTCAACGAGATGAATGGACAGGTGCTCCCGGCGCTTGGGCGGATGGTCCGCGCACTCGCGCAAGCCGGCACGACCACGGGCCAGATTAGCGTCATCATCGGTCAGGCGGAGGGAGAAGCAGCCCGCGTCCTGAGGGACTACGCCATGACGCCCAGCCCCGGGGGACCAATCCCAATCCCCTATCCGAATCTGGGCGGCCTGGCTGGGGCGGCTGCGGCAGCCAGCAACATCACCATGCAGGCGACAATCGGCGCGATCCAAGCCGGGATGTCATCCATGCTGGGCGTGAGCGCCATGATGGGGACGATGTTCACGACGATGCGCGACCTGACCCCGGTCGGACAAAGCCAGGGGATAACCAGCATTGGGAAGGCCGCCATCGACTTGGGGCTGGTCGCCCTGCCCGGTGTGATGGCGAGCACCGCATCCACCGTACACATGGTCGGTGTCGTGGCTGCTGCCTTGGGATCGGGAATGGCGAACACGCTCGAGCAGGCCGCCACCGAGGCGCTCACGATGTTTGGCGCGGGCGCGGATGCATCGGCACGCGCAATCTTTGGTGCGCCTAACGCATCTTTTGAGGCAAAAGTCGCTGTGTTCCTCATGAGCATCGCGGCGAAAAAGAAAGAGGTGGTCATAGACATGACCAACAGTCTGGCGAATGCCCTCGGCAGCGGTTCGGCTATAGGCGCGTCCGGCGCGCCCAGTGCCCTTGACTTCGCCGGCGAGTTGGGGAGTTTCGCGCGATTATCGGTCGAAGCCGGGTTGATGTCGCAGGCGCAGAACGCGCTCATAGGCGGGGTTCAGGCCCTGGGCGGGCTGGCTGCGATGGCGCCAGATCCAGGCAACCTCCGGGATGTCATGTCGTCGCTCAACGACATGAGCGCGGGGATGAATCTCCAATTGCAGAACGCGGCGGCCAACAGCGCATCAGTCTACGAAATGATCAGCAACATGATGAAGCCGATGCACGATACGCAGATGGCCATCATTCAGAACCTTCGCGCGTGATCGGCTGCAAAAGGGTCTCCGCGGGTTCGCCGGATCTTCCGCTGAGAACATAGAATCGACGGGGATGAATAAAGAGCCTGCACTCTCCACGCCGTCGATCGATGATATGCGCGCGAGCCGGGAATGCGCCGGACGCTTTCTCGATGGCCCGGGCAGCCTGCCCGTCTCCTTTGTCTATGATGGCAAACTCATCCGGGGCATCCCGGCGGACTGGCAGCCCGTCACGACCCGCCACCGCATCGACGCCAACATCGTCGAAACGACCTTCGAGGGCACGGATCCCGCGACCGGGTTGCGCATTCGGGTCGAGGGAGTCACATATGAGGACTATCCGGTCGTGGAGTGGACGGCCTGGCTGACCAACATTGGCGGCGCGCCCACGCCCGTCATCAGCGACCTGCTCGGGCTGGACGGGAAGTTCTACGGCCGCCCAACCGGGCTGTATCACTGCAATGGCGACTTCAACAGCGCCGACGGTTACACGCCTGTAGAGAGCCCGTTGGGCACCGGCGAGGCGCTGCGCTTCGCCCCCGCCGGAGGCCGGCCTTGCGACGGGGCCTTCCCCTACTTCCGCATTCTGTTTGAGGATGGCGGATTGACCCTCTCCGTGGGTTGGCCAGGACAGTGGTCGGCGTCTTTCGAGGGCGGCCCGGACGGTGTGCAGGTCCGGGCGGGCCAGGAGAAGACCCATCTGCGGCTAAACCCGGGCGAAACCGTGCGCACGCCGCGCATGACCGTCCTGGCCTGGTCGGGCGATGCGTCACGGGCGGTGAACCTGTGGCGGCGCTGGTACTTCGCCCATCTCCTGCCTCGACCCAACGGCCAACCCCTGCAACCACAACTGGCCTGGTCGGGGCCGGGCGAGGGGATCGAGTTCACCGCGGCCACCGAAGAGAACCAGATCGAGTACATCGACCTGGCCCGGCAGCGCGGGATCGCTTTCGATGTGTGGTGGATCGACGCCGGATGGTATCCCTGCCGGGATGAGAACGGCGTGCGAAAGTGGCCGGTCACCGGAAGCTGGGAGCCTGATCCCGAGCGCTTCCCCAACGGGCTCAGGCCCGTTTCGGACCACGCGGCCCGCAACGGGGCCGACCTGTTGATCTGGTTTGAGCCGGAGCGGGTGCGACCCGGCACCCGGCTCGATGTCGAACGGCCGGAATGGTTGCTGCGGGTCGAGGGCGCGGAGAACCGGCTGTTGAACCTGGGCATCCCCGAATGCCGCCAGTGGCTGACCGATCACGTGTGCGGGCTGATCCAGGATAACGGGATCAGGATCTACCGCCAGGATTTCAACTTCAAACCGTTGGACTATTGGCGCCTCAACGAAGGCCCGGACCGCCAGGGGATCAACGAGAACCTGTACATCCAGGGCTACCTGCAGTACTGGGACGATCTGCTGGCGCGCAATCCGGGCCTATGGCTCGATTCCTGCGCGAGCGGCGGGCGCCGCAACGACCTCGAAACGCTGCGCCGGTCGGTGCCCTTGCATTACACGGACCACGGCTATGGCGATCACGCGGTCAAGCTCGCCTTCCAGCGCACCATGCACGAGTGGATGCCGTATTTCAAGGAGTCCGATCTCTCCTGGGACCTCGACGGCAAGAACCGCTTTGTCCAACGGGTGGACAGCTTCTCTTACCACTGCGGGCTGGCCGCCCTGTTTGGCACCGGGCTTGATGTCCGCCGCGACGACTACGACTACGGCCAGGCCCGGACGATGCTGGACATCGTGATGCGGGCAGCCAGGCTGTTGCTGCGCGGCGACTACTACCCCCTCACGCCCTTTCACCGCAGCCTCGATCAGTGGGTGGCCCGCCAGTTCGACTGCCCCGAGGATGGCAGCGGCTTCGTCCAGGCGATCCGCCTGCAACAGGCGCCGGACGAAAGCGCCACGTTCCATCCGCGCGGACTGCGCCCAGGCGCAACGTATCGCCTGGAGAACCCTGAGACGGGCGAAACGCGCGACGTCTCCGGGGCGGAGTTGATCCGCGACGGGCTGACGTTCGCCCTGGACCCGCGCAGCGGCGCAATCTGGTTCTATCAGGCGACCCATGGCTCCTGATCCGCTCCCCTGGTTGCTCGAAGGCGATCCGGCGATCCGCTGGCAGGCGCAACGCGATCTGCTTGGCAAGACGGGCCGCGCTGGCACTACGATGCGTTCCGGGCGCTGGACTACTTCGCCCGCGCCTGGGCGAGGCCATCGAATTGCTGCGCGAGAAGCGCCAGGCGGATGGGTGCTGGCGCATTCAGTCCAAGTACGGCGGGCGGGTGTTCTTTGACATAGAGAAAAGCGGCGTCTTGAGCCGCTGGAACACGCTGCGGGCGCTGCGGGTCTTGCGCTGGTGGGGAGACGGTTTCGCAACGGCGGGCGAGGTTCAGGCCAGGACGTCGACGCCGCGAACTCCGAAGAGGGGCGCCGCCGCCAGCAAGTGATGGTCGTTGCTGTAGATCTCGGCGAATCCGTGTTCTGCCGCGCAGGCCAGATGGAGCCCATGCGCGGCTCTGAGAAAGACCGACGCGGGGGCCTGGAGAAAGATCCGCTCGACCAGATCCACCGTTGTATCGGTGAGCGGCAGCAGGCGGATCGCGCCAACCGCGCAATCCGCGCGAAACTGCTCAAAGAGGCCGGCTAACTGGCGGCTTGTCACCACGCCCTCACGGACTTTGCGATGCCCAATGGACAGAAACTCCGCGCGCCCGTGCAAACCGCAAACCAGGACATCCGCGCGCGCCGCGAATTTAGCCACTTCGGGCGAGCCACTCTCCGGCCAGTACATCTTGCAGAGATAGGCCGTATCGAAGTAGAGCGACGTCATCGCGCGTCACGCTCGTCCGAAACAGCGCTGGTTGAATCGCCCCCACCTTTCAGCGCGCCACGCGCCAACAGAGCGCGGTATTTCGGCTGAAGTTTTCGCCGCGACCAGTAGGGCGCCTGGGATTCGCCGCCGAGCGATGCGGGCCGAATCGCCTCAATATCTCGCTCCAACGCGCCGAGCACCACGTCTCGAAGCGTGGTCCGCTTTTCGACCGCACGAATCTTGGCCCTCTTGTAAAGCGCCTCCGGGATGTCGATCGTCGTCTTCATGCCTAAAGAATATCATGAATACGGAAAGCCGTTAATGCGGGTTTCCGTATTGCGGCCCGTTGATTTACGGAAGAATCTTCGTGAGGTTATTTGGCAACTTGACACGACGATGCCACTCTGCTACTTTAGATCCTTCGTCCGCAGATGCGTTTCAACGGAGGCAACCCATGGCCGAGATCAAAACTCAGAAGACCGATCAGAATGTCGAGGCGTTTCTCAACGCCATCTCGAACCCCCACCGCCGGGCGGACTGCATCGCCATCGGCGCGCTGATGAAGTCCGCAACGCGCGCCGAGCCGATAATGTGGGGGCCAATATCGTCGTGAGGATAATTTTCCGGAATTGACATCCCCCGGCGAAGCCGGGGGATGTCAATTCCGGAGGATAACCCGCCTCGGGGCGTCGTGAAACATGAGAGCACTGATCTTCGACACAAAACGCTACGATCGCGCCACGCTGACGGCCGCCAACGACGGCCGGCATCAGTTGCACTTTACCGAGGTGATGCTCAACGCCGAGACGGCATTGCTGGCAAAGGGCTACGCCGCGGTCAGCATCTTCGTCAACGACCATGCCGACGCAAAGGCGCTCGGGATCATGGCCGAAGGCGGGACGGCCCTGGTCACCCTGCGCAGCACCGGGTTTAACAACGTCGACCTGCAGGCTGCCCAACGGTTGAATATGACCATCATGCGGGTGGCCAATTACTCGCCGTATTCGGTGGCCGAACACGCGGTCGCGCTGCTCATGACCCTCAATCGCCGCATTCATCGGGCCTACAACCGCACCCGCGAGAACAATTTTTCGCTCGAGGGATTGCAGGGCCATGACATTCACGGCAAGACGGTCGGGTTGATCGGGACCGGCCGCATCGGCGCGCTTTTCGCCCGGATCATGGCCGGCTTTGGCGCGACGCTGTTGGGCTACGACGTGGCGCCAAACCCGGATTGCCTGGCCCTGGGCATGACCTATGTGCCCCTCGACGACCTCCTGGCGCGCTCCGATGTCATTAGCCTGCATGTCCCGCTTCTGCCGAGCACCCATCACATCATCAACCGCGACGCGGTCGCCCGGATGAAGCGCGGGGTGATGCTTATCAACACCAGCCGCGGCAAGTTGGTCGACACCGAGGCCGTCATCGACGGCCTGAAGTCGGGTCAACTTGGGGCGGTCGGCCTGGACGTCTACGAGGAGGAGGATGGCCTTTTCTTCCGGGATCGATCGGATCAGATCCTGGCCGATGACGAGTTCGCCCGCCTGGTCAGCTTCCCCAACGCGCTGGTGACCGGGCACCAGGCCTTTTTCACCCATGAGGCCCTGAACGAAATCGCCGAGACGACAATCCGGAATCTGACCGACTTCGAGACGGGCACCGAAAACGCGAATGTCTTGAAGCCAAAATAGGGGCAAACCTGATTCGGGAGCGGCCGGAGACTGCGGGTTGGGAGTACGCTTTGCCTGAAAATATGGCGAGGATCAAGCCAGAATGAATCTTGATTCCGCGCGCGAAGGGGTATGGATCCCAGAACCCTCCCACGCGCCACCCTCGGCGCGAAATCGACGCGCTCAAGGCCTTTCAGCTTTATCGCGCGGCATGCCGCTCGGCCCGTTGGGCCAGCTTACGCGCCCGGTTTGGCGGGCCGAAGCGGACGCTGCTGGAGCTGGACGACATCGCCCGGGAGTGATGCGCGTGGGCAGCGTATCGCGCGGGCTGCAGATTGTGCCGATCGACGCCATCCGAGGCAGCATCGGACGCGCGGCGAACTTTGACGCCGGCTTTTATCCGAAAAACGAGAACACCCGTGATCGATGGCTGAGCATTGCCACGGCCGTGATTCGCGGCGACGCGCTGCCGCCCATCGACGTGGTGCAGATCGGCGACTAGTACTTCGTTCAGGAAGGCAACCATCGGGTGTCGGTCTTTCGCGCAATCGGACAGGACTTTGTCGATGCTGAGGTTGTGGAGTGGCAGTTTGCCGGGCCTCCGCCCGAGCCGGGCACGGCGCCGGCAACCCGCCCGATTGGGCTGCGTCGATTCGCCCCGGATCGTTAGGCTGGGCGCCCATGTATCCCACGCCCGATCGATCCAACGACGCGCCTCGCCGCCAGTCTTCACCCGAAGACAGCCCGCGCCTGCGCTCGGACTGACGTCGATGGAATTAATCCACAGATTTCGCAGATTAGCGCCGATTCGTAAATGCTCAGAAACCATGCGCCTCGCCCTCGCCAGAGACCTTCGACCTAATGATTCGCGCGGGAGCGAGGCCGCAGGCCTTTGTTGTATCAGCCGGCACGTTCTACGTGCCGGCGTGGCCGGCTGG
>JBDSIP010000080.1:0-3743 GCA_039917915.1 Thermoflexales bacterium | reverse complement strand
ACCCCAAGACATGACCCTTACGGGCTATTACTTCTGGATCGGGCGGAACTTCGGTAGGCTGATCTCGGGCGTGACGTCGTCCCAGGCGACTTCGACGCGCATGCCGATCTCGACTTCTTTCGGATCGATCCCGACCACATTGCTGTGCATGCGCACGCCCTCGTCCAGCTCGATGATGGCGAGCACGTAGGGCACGTCGTCAGCGAACGCCGGGTGGGCCGGCTGGTAAGAGATCGAGGAAGCGTAGACCCAACCCTTTCCGCTAGACTCGGCCCACTCCAATTTCCCAACACCGAAACACTCGGGCCCAGGGCAGACGTCGCGCGGGTAGAAAACCCGGGTTCCACATGCGGTGCAGCGTTGGTAGGTGAGGCGATGTTCCTTCGCAGCATCCCAGAATGGTTGGCTGACCTGGGATGGGGTAGGAAGAGGCTTCTTGTAGTCGCTTGTAGTGGCCATCTCGGTGACTCCTTCGTTTTTGGAGCTTGTCGGGTTTACGGATGCTTCGCCCGCGGGCTCAGCATGACAGGAGCGTGCACCCTACAGTGCTGCGCCGCTCGCTAGCAGCAGCGCCGACTGCTGGGAGAAGGTGCCGCCGGAGCCTGTCACGTAGACCAAATCGGTAGGACCCGGTACCTGGTGCTCGCCGGCGTCGCGACGGATCTGGCGCACCGCCTCGGTGACCTGGGCACAGCCACCCGCGGTTGACGCCTGGCCATAGGAGAGCTGACCGCCATGCGTGTTCAGTGGCTTATCGCCTTTAAAGGTCAAATCGTGCTCCTGAACCCAGTCCCCAGCGGTGCCCTTCGGGCAGAAGCCGGACTCTTCCAGCTCACACATCACGGTGATGGTGAATGAGTCGTAAATCTCCATAACCTGGACATCGGACGGGCCGTAGCCCGACATGGCGAACGCTTTTCGCGCGGCCCGACCCACTGGGGAGATGGTGATCTCGCCGACGTGCGTGAGGTTGCTGCGCGACACGCCGTTGGCGCCGCCGAGCACGTAGGCTGGCTTATGGCGCATACTTCGCGCGATGTCCGCCCGGGTCACGATGAACGCGCAAGCCCCGGCGCAGGGCATGACGCATTCCAATAAATGAAGTGGATCTGCCACGATGCGCGAGTTAACCACGTCGTCGACCGTAATCGGCACGTCGTGCCAGATGGCCATCGGATTGTGGTTGGCGTTGTAGCGCAGGTCCACGCTGATCTTGGCGCGCTTCTCCACGGTAGCGCCGTACAGCTTCTCGTAGCGCTTGGCAATCATGGCGTACCAGCCGTTCGCCCCCACGGTTGGGCCGAAGGGTGCGGAGAACTCAGAGGTAGCCGTCTCGGTGCGACCTGGCCCAGCTGGGCGTCGGGGCCGCGATCCGTCTATCGCGGCACTCATGCCGCAGAGCACGTAGTCACACAAGCCCGCATTGATGTAGGCAGCCGCCTGCAGCGCCATCGTGACTCCGGCCGCGCCTTGCGCATCACAGCCGGTGGCGAAGGTTGGGTAGATGCCCATGTATTCGGCCATCTTCGGATTGTAGCCGCTCCCGGTCGGGGTCATGCCCTCTTCCAGGATCATCCCGTCAATGTCCGTCTTTGTCAGCCCAGCATTTTGAATCGCAAGATACGCCGCCTCAGCCAGCAAGCTCATCGCATCGCGGCCCGGCCGCGTCCGCTCTGGCTTCAGCTCGCCAATCCCGACGATAGCGGCCGCGCCACGCATGTTGTCCCTCATACCCGCTCCCTCAGCTCATGAGAAGATAGATTGCCGGCTCTTTGCTCCAGCGCGGGCATTCTCCTTTGCCTGTCCGCGGTAGTCAAGCTGTTAAAAACGCTGTGTCCCGACCCGCCGTTCAAATCGTGTAAAGCTCGATGTGGGACGGAGTGAGGTTGGCTGGAGGGACCTCCTTATCAACAGTGATTTTCTCAGCGCACGATCCAATTCGTGCCAAGACCACGGAGCCGGCGAGTTGAAGAAAAAGAAATAGACAAATTTATTTCACGGGAATGTCTGCGCCTACTTGACCTGCAGGCTAATGGGTGACCCCTTTTTCTTTTCCATGCGCACACGGCTGCGCAACCAAAGAAATAAAGTCTTGGATATGACAATTCATGATATACTCAGATTGGAGTAATCCGATACCCAACATGCCGAACATTTAATTTTTCAAAGGAGGTCATGATGGCTCAATCGGCAAAAAAAAGTCGACCTGTGGCGACGTTCAAACATCCGGTTACGGTTGAAGTTTACCGGCCGGAGTTTGAAGTGTTTGCATCCGTCAAGCATCTTGATACGGCCAAGCTCGCGCGCTCCGCCAGCGCAGAAGTTGAGGTGGGTTCCATCAAGAACAGTTGCTGTCCTCAAATGGTCCGCGCGGTGATCAAAAAAGGGTTGGTCACCGGCCTCGCGATTGATTCCTGTCCGGAGAGTAAACTAGAACGCCCCTCGGCTGAAATCGTACGCCTCTTGAACCTCGCCCAACGCCGGGCTTCGAAGCCTGGCAGCCGGCCGCCGCGCTTTCCCATTCCGGTTGCGACCTTTATGCGTCAAGCCGCAACGATATCCACCGACACGATCACTCTGACGTGTGTTTCGATCTGCATCCATGGCGCCTGCATTCTCTGCTGTAAAAATGAGAAGACGGGGGATTGGGCTTGCAGTACGAAAGGCATTGTCGTGAAACCGCCGAGGCAGTAAGGAAGGAATCCGGCACCCCTGTAGCTTTGCCCTAGGCGTTCACGCCCCGGCGCCGCGGATCGAGGCGTCCTCCAGGCAGCCGGCGGCGGCTTGGTCCGGGTCGAGGGAATTGTCCCACAGCGCGCCGACGAAGCGCGTGCCGGTCGCGCCGTCCGAGCGGGCCGAGCACATCCACACGAGAAGCGGGTTCATGATATCGGCGGGGAGCAGCGTGCGCCCGGGTTCCGGCGGGCGGTTGTCGTCGCCGTTGTCGCAGGCGCCGCCGGGCAGCAGCGCATTGACCGTGACGCCTTTGCCTTCGAGGTCGCGCGCCCAAATATAGGTGGACGAATCGATGGCCGCCTTGGTGACGCCGTAGGGGCTCTGGCCCACCGAGTAGAAATTGCGCAGCGAGGTGGTGAGGTTGATGATCTTGCCGTAGCCCATCTCGATGAAGTAGGGCGTGACTGTGCGCGACATGAAAAAGGTGCCGGCGACGTTGACCTCCACCGTCTCGCGGTACAGAACCGGATCGACGGCCCAAAAGGGAAGATGCCCGGCAGCCTCAGGCTTACCGGGGTTGCGGCGCAGGCGGCGGGCGTTATTGACCAGCACATGGAGCACTCCGAAGGCGTCGACGGCGGCCCTCAGACAGTTTGCGCAGGACTCCAAATCGGTGATGTCGGTCTCGACTGCGAGCGCCCGGCCCGGCGATGGCGGCGATCTCCTCCGCCACCGCGTTGAGACCGTCCATGACCGGCGAGGCCAGCACCAGGCGCGCGCCCTTTTCTGCGAGGCCGAGGCTCATCGCGCGGCCAAGGCCGCGGTCGGCGCCGGTCATGATAACGACGCGGCCCTCAAGATCGATGTCGGGCAGGTCCATTTCCGCCATTGTTTTCCCCCTATAAAATTTCTTGATACGACTATACGAAGCCGCCAGCCCGTGCAAAGCCTGCCGCCAGCAATTGCATGAGCAATTGAGGTCGCATCTTTACTTTTGATATTTCGTAGATTGAAGTCGGATTAATATCAAAGATAAAGATTTGACCCTAATCCTCTGTGCTGTGCCA
>JBDSIP010000079.1:0-4056 GCA_039917915.1 Thermoflexales bacterium | reverse complement strand
TTGCGGGCTGAGCTTCAGGAGATATTGCTTGGGCTGGCGGATGATCCTTCCGCGCAGGCGCGCGAGGCCCTGCAATCCATCGGCGCCGACCGGTTTGTGACAATCGGCGACGAGGCGTACCGCTCCGCACGTGAGCTGTACTTGACGACGCGGCCATGACCTCGCTGTCTTCCCGGCCCGATCCAGCCCCCGGGTTTCCGGAGCGACTGTGGCGCGTGGTCGGCGCGGTAAGCGTTCGGACCAAGATTTTGGGCATCGTGCTTGGGCTTGTGCTATTGCTTGGCCTTGGGATCACCGCCCAGGTCAGGGTCACCTTGACCCAGACTCTTGAGCGTCAGCTGCAGGAGCAATCCATTTCGATTGCCCGTGATGTCGCTGCCCGCGCCACGGATCTGATCCTCGTCAACGATGTGTTCGGGCTCTTTCAATTGTTGCGCGAGACGCAGGAGAACAATTCGGATTTGCGCTATGCCTTTGTTGTAGATACGGAGGGCAGGGTGCTCGCCCATACTTTTGGTCCCGGTTTTCCAGCCGGGTTGCTTGAGGCAAACGCAGTCGTCGCGCAGGCCCATCATCAGATCAAGATGCTGATTACCGATGATGGCCCGGTGTGGGACACCGCCGTGCCGATTTTTGATGGCCGCGCGGGCGTCGCCCGGATCGCCCTGTCGGAAGCCGGGTTGCGTCGGGCCGTTGACGCGACAACGGGCCAGCTTCTGATTACAACCGTATTGGTGTCCATCATTGGCATCACGGCCGCCGGTTTTCTGACCTGGCTCCTGACCCGGCCGATCGTCACGCTCGCTACCGCCGCGAATGCGGTAGCAAAAGGCGACCTGTCCCAGCAAGTACGGCGGTGGGCCGATGACGAGATCGGCGATTTGTCCTCCGCGTTCAACTCCATGACCGATTCTCTGGCGAAAGCCGGCGAGGAGCGTGCCGAGCGCGAGCAACTGCGGGAGCGCTACGTCAAAGCCGTGATCGCCGCTCAGGAGGACGAGCGCAAGCGGATTGCGCGCGAGTTACATGACGGCACCAGCCAATCCATCACCTCGCTCATGATCGGCCTGCGGGCCCTGGGCGACTGCGGCAATGAGGAGATGAAGCGCCGCGCCGAAGAGTTGCGAGGTGTGGCGACGCGAACCCTTGATGAGGTGCATGCCCTTTCGCTTCAGCTCCGACCCAGCGTGTTGGATGACCTTGGCCTGGCCGCCGCCGTCGAGCGGTATGTAGCAGATTGCCGCAAACGGACGGATATCACATTTGACCTGGCCATGCGCGGGCTGGATGATCAGCGGCTGCCGTCCGAGGTCGAGACCGCCGTCTATCGGATTGTTCAGGAGGCGATCACCAATGTGCTTCGGCATGCTCGCGCGAGCGCGGCCAGCGTCATGATCGAACGCCGGGATGGCGCGCTGCGCGCGATTGTCGAGGACGACGGCCAGGGCTTCGAGATCGCGACTGCGGGCAAGGCTGATCAGCGTCTCGGGCTATTTGGCATGCGCGAGCGGGCCGAGTTGTTGGGCGGTACCCTGACGATCGAGTCACAGCCCGGGCGTGGCGCAAGCATATTTATTGAGATCCCCACCGGCGACGGCCGTTGGGACAGCGGACGCCATACTGAGGCGGTCGAATGATTCGGATTCTTCTGGCCGACGACCACGCAGTGTTGCGGGCCGGGTTGCGGATGCTGCTCGAGTCGCAACCCGACCTGAAGGTGGTCGGCGAAGCCGGCACTGGCCTCGAGGCACTGGGCCAGGTCCAGACACTCCAGCCGGACGTGATCCTGCTCGATCTGACCATGCCGGGGATGGGCGGCATGGAGGCCCTGCCGGCGCTTCGCAAGCTTGCGCCCGCCGCCCGTGTACTTGTGCTTACCATGCACGATGACGAGGGTTATTTGCGCCGGGCGCTGCGCGGGGGCGCCAGCGGCTACGTCCTCAAGCGGGCCGCCGACAGCGAATTGCTCAGCGCGGTGCGGGCTGTCGCCCGCGGCGAGGTGTATGTCCACCCCTCAATGACGCGCGCGCTGTTGAGCAATCTCGTCGAGGACGCCGGATCGGCGGCTGGCCCTGGCGCCAACGACCCCTGGGCGTCGCTGTCAGAGCGAGAGTACGAAGTCCTCAAGCGCGTCGCGCGCGGACACACCAATGCCGAGATCGCCGAACAGCTCTCGCTGAGCGTGAAGACGGTCGAAACCTACCGCGCCCGGGGCATGGAGAAGCTCGACCTGCGCACCCGCGCCCAGCTTCTGCAAGCGGCCCTGGCGAAAGGTCTCCTCGAATAGCAGGGCGCCTGTCAGGTATTCCCTGACAGGCTGGGACGGTTTTCGCGGACTTTCCCCGCTTCCTCTCGCGCGACGCATCGCCTACGCTCTCGTCTGCGCGGACATCGTTCCGCGCAGTCAGACTTCATCAATTGGAGGCGATCGATGGCAGATTCCATCAAACCTGTGACTCCGGCCGGCGGCAAGCCCGCCGTCAATGAACACAGGCGCAATTTCCTGAAGCTGTTTGGCGGCGTCGCGAGCGTCGCCGTGGCAGCTGACCTGCTGGACGTGCTCGACAAGAACCCCGAGCACGTGGTCCAGGCCCTTTCCGACTACAAGCCCATTGACAAGATCAACCCTGGACAGGCGGTCACGCCGGGGCAGGGCCCCGACGCCGACATCATCATTAGGATGCAGGCCGAATTGCGCAAGGCGCTGCTGAAGAAACCGGCCGAGCGCCGCTGGGTGATGGTCATTGATCTGCGCAAGTGCGTTGGGTGCCATGCCTGCACGATCGCGTGTGTGGCTGAGAACAAGCTCCCGCCCGGCGTGGTCTACCGCCCCGTGTTGGAAGAAGAGCTTGGCGTCTACCCGAACGTCACCCGCCGGTTTACCCCCAAGCCGTGCCAGCAATGCGACAACCCGCCTTGCGTGCCGGTGTGCCCGGTCAACGCGACCTATAAGAACGAAGAGGGCGTGGTCGTCGTGGACTACAACCAGTGCATTGGCTGCCGGGCCTGCCTGACCGCGTGCCCGTACGGCGCGCGCACGGCCGACTTTGGCTATACCTACAACGAGGGCAAGCCCAACGCAGCCGGCCTCATCCTGGGGCAGGACGCCGCCGACGACTATGAGCGCGCCGCCAACTATGAGTATGGCAAGCCGTGGCCGCGCGAGTCGCACGCTTCACCGATGGGCAATGCGCGCAAGTGCCACTTCTGCCTGCACCGGGTGAAGGAGGGCATGCTGCCCGAGTGCGTGTCGACCTGCATTGGCCGGGCGACGCTGTTCGGCGACGCCAACGACCCGGCGAGTCTCGTCGCCGGGATGATCAACAAGCCCAATGTCATGCGCTTGAAAGAGGAGCTGGGCACGCGGCCGCGCGTGTACTACATTGTCTAGCGGGAGGTTGCCATGATTAAGAAAACGCTCTATGTGCTGGGCGCGATTGCAGCGTTGCTTGGCGTGTACGGTTTCGTCATCCGCCTGTTCGTCGGCGAGCGCGATGTGAACTACGGCTCGTATGTAACCTGGGGCCTGTGGGTGGCCATGTATCTTTTCTTCGCCGGCATCGCCACCGGCGCGTTCATGCTGGCTTCGCTGGACTACCTGTTCAATGTCAGGCTATTCAAGGGCACCGGCAAGTACGCCCTGTGGGGAGCCCTGGTCACGATGCCCGCCGCGCTGATCACGATCGGCTTCGACCTCGGCCGCATGGAACGAATCTGGAAAGTGTTCTTCAGCCCCAACTTCTTCGCGCCGATGGCGCAACTGGTCTGGGGATACACCATCTTCTTCATCGTCGTAATCGCTGCGATGGTCATGGCGTCCCGCGGCCCGCAATCGCGCCCCATGAAGGTGCTGATGGGCGTCGGCCTGTTTCTGGCCGTGTTCCTGAGCGGGGGCGTAGGCGCGCTGTTGGGTGTGAACGCCAGCCGGCCTGGCTGGCACAACGGCATGCTGCCCGCGCAGTTTCCGGTGTTCTCGCTCACTTCGGGTGTGGCCCTGATGATGGTCGTCATTGGCTGGTTCATCCCAGACTCCGAGCTTCGCGGACAGCGCTTGCG
>JBDSIP010000078.1:0-6040 GCA_039917915.1 Thermoflexales bacterium | reverse complement strand
GAGGTCGCGCGCATGGCGCACGAAGCGCAGCGTGTGCACGTCGGTGGCGTCGTACTGGCGGTAGCCGGCTTCGGTGCGCGCCGCAGCCGGCAACAGCCCGACCGCTTCGTAATGGCGGATCATCTTGGCCGACACGCCCGAGGCCTTGGCCGTCTGGCCGATATTATGCATTTCCGTGGACATCAGTTTCCTTTCGGTTTCCAGCGTTTGAGCAGCAGCGCGTTGCTCACCACCGACACGCTGGAAAATGCCATCGCCGCGCCGGCGATCATCGGGTTGAGCAGCCCGAACGCCGCCAGCGGCACGCCCACCAGGTTGAAGACGAAGGCCCAGAACAGGTTCTGGCGAATCTTGCCATAGGTGCGACGCGAAATGTCGATCGCGTCGACCAAGAGGCGCGGATCGCCCCGCATCAGGGTCACGCCGGCCGTGTGCATGGCCACGTCGCTGCCGCTGCCCATGGCGATGCCGATGTCTGCCGCCGCCAGCGCGGGCGCGTCATTGATGCCATCGCCGACCATCGCCACGACTCGGGCGCGCCCGTCTGTGCCGGCAGGCACGACTTGCAGGCGCTTTATGACATCCGACTTCTGCTCAGGCAAGACCTCTGCTTCGATCTCGACGATACCCACTTGATCGGCGATGGCGCGGGCCGCTCGCGGGTTGTCGCCGGTGATCATCACCACCTGCATCCCCTGCGCGCGCATCCCCGCAACCGCGGCCGCGGACTCCGGCTTGACGGTGTCCGCGACCGCAAAGAGGCCCGCCAATGCGCCATCCAGCGCCAGCAGCATGACGGTCCGGCCCTGGCCTTCCCAGGCGCTGATGCGCTCTGCATCAGCGGGCGCGATTACGACGCCCGATTGCCCCATAAATCGCGGGCTGCCCACGAGCGCTGGTAAGCCGCCGACGCGGGCCGACACGCCGCGCCCTGCGATAGCCGAGAATCCTTCCACTGGGGCGAGCTTGAGCTTGATTTCGGCTGCGGCGCGCACAATGGCCTGGGCGAGCGGGTGCTCGCTGGCCTTCTCGACGCTGGCGGCGAGCCGAAGCGCCTCGTCTGGGTCGAGTGGTCCGCCAAACGCAGATACCCGATCCACAAGCGCGGGCTCGCCGCGCGTCAGCGTGCCGGTCTTGTCGAGCGCGATCGTTGTTAGGGCCGAGGCCCGCTCAAGGCTCTCGCTGTTCTTGAATAAGATGCCGTTCTCCGCGCCGCGCCCCATTCCGACCACGATCGCAGTTGGCGTGGCCAGACCGAGCGCGCACGGGCACGCAATCACAAGAACGGCCACGGCATTCACCAGCGCCGTCTCAAAATTCTGGGTGATCAGTATGTTGCCTATATAGGTAAACAGGGCGATCACAAGGACGGCCGGCACGAAGATCGCCGACACCCGATCGGCCAGGGCCTGGATAGGGGCCTTGCTTCCCTGGGCCTGTTCGACGAGCCGGATGATCTGAGCGAGGGCGGTGTCGCGGCCGACCCGGGTTGCTTCGATTCGGAGGGCGCCTTCCTTGTTGATCGTTGCGCCCGTGACGGAATCGCCCGGCCGCTTGTCGCGCGGCACGCTCTCGCCGGTGATGACACTTTCATCCACCGATGAACCCCCGCTCACCACGACCCCGTCGGTGGGAATGCGTTCGCCAGGGCGGACGACGACGACATCGCCGATCGACAAACGCGAGGCCGGAATCTCGACTTCCGCGCCGTCCCGCTCGATCCGGGCGGTTTTGGGGCGCAGATTAACCAGGCGCTTGATCGCCTCGCTGGTACGGCCCTTAGCTGTCGCCTCGATCCACTTACCGACGCTGATGAGGGCGAGGATCAGGGCCGCGGTCTCGAAGTAGACGTGTCCACCTGTGTTGAACACGGTGACATAGAGCGAGTATAAAAACGCGGCGCCCGACCCAAGCGCGACTAACACGTCCATGTTCGCCGCGCCGTTGCGCAGTGCCTTGTAGGCATGGGTGAAGAACGGATATCCTACGTAAAGCTGGACGGGCAGGGCGAGCGCGAACAATAGCCAGTGAAAGGCCGGGCTATGAAGAAATGTCATTGGGATGAGGTTGTTGAGCAACCCGAAGTCGCGGCCCATCGCCAGCAGAATCAGCGGCACGCCAAACACAAACCCCACCACGACCCGCCTCCAGCGGGCGTCGATGTCGGCCGCCCGCGCCAGTCCCTCCGCATCCAGATCCTGCCCGTTGTCCTCGGCCCCGGCCGTGACCACGTCGTAGCCAGCCTTGCGCACAGCAGCCACCATGTCGGAGATGCCGACAGCGCCGGGCACATACTCGACTGAGGCGCGCTCACTCGCATAGTTCACCGAAGCTGCGGCCATACCTGGCATCTTTTTCAAGGTGCGTTCGATCGTGTTGGCGCAGTTGGCGCAGGTCATGCCGAGCAAAGGGAGATCGGCCTTGGCCGTGGCCACGTTGTAGCCGGCGTTCCGAACCCGCTCAATGAGCGCCGAGGCTGAAACCTGGGCCGGATCGAATTGCGCAGAGGCCCGCTCATTGGCGTAGTTGACCGCGGCATCCGAGACACCAGGCGTCTTTCGCAGAACACGTTCGATCGTGGTTGCGCAGTTGGCGCAGGTCATCCCGGTGATGGGCAGGTCGAGGGTGCGTAGAGTTGAGTCGGTCATGGCGATCGTTGTTAACCGGTCAACCCTTAGGGTTGACCGGTTGATTGGGGATTAGGCGGGATTCGCCAGCTCGACCGCCGGGTAATCGATTTCGGCGAGCTTGCGGGCAATGGTCTCCCATTTGGTTTTATCGTCCCACTTGACGGAGACGAGCTTGGTCTTCAGGTCGGCCTTGACTTCAACGACGCCTTCGACGTCCTTGATCTCGTTATGGATGGTCCGGACGCAGCCGTCGCAGCCGATGTTCGGAACGCTCACGGTTTTGCTGTTCATGATGTATTTTCCTCGCGGTGTTTGAATCGCTACCTATCCCCCCGGGGGGGATGGGTCAATCATACTCCCGTTTTTGCGCGTGATATATTGCCGCGGCATGTTGCGGCTGAAAAGGTTCTGGGTGATGCTGGGTTTGTTCGCGCTCAGTGTCGTGGCGAGCATCTACGCGTTCAACTGGGGGCGCGATTTTTCGGCCAACCAGGTGACGGCGATCATCGACATTTTGCAGCCTGCGCCGTTGGCTACCGTTACCGGGCTCATTACCGACACCAGCGTTGTTCGGTTCGAGTTGCCAAAACCCTGGAACGGCAAAGAGCGGATCAATGTGCTCTTGCTGGGGATTGACGAGCGGGTTGGTGATGGCGAGAAAGGGCATCGAACCGACACCCTGATGGTGCTGTCGCTCGACCCCGTATCACTTTCGGCGGCCATCCTGTCCGTCCCCCGTGATTTGTGGGTACCCATACCGGGATACGGGAGTGACCGAATCAACACCGCCAACTACAAGGGCGATCTGGACGATTATCCTGGCGGCGGACCGGCGCTCGCCAAGAAAACGGTCGAAGCATTGCTCGGCGTGCCGATCCATTATTACGCGCGGATCAACTTCACCGCGTTCGAGGATTTTGTCGATCGGATCGGCGGGGTAACGGTGGATGTGCCGGAGGACATCGTCGATAAAAAGTATCCGACCAGCAGCTACGGCACCGAAACCTTCACGGTCACGCGCGGAATAAAGAACATGGACGGCGCCGCCGCGCTGAAGTACGCTCGAACGCGGGCAACCTTCGGAGGTGACTTTGATCGCGCGCGCCGGCAACAGCAGGTTATCTTCGCAGTGCGTGACAAGATCACGGGCGATGCGCGCACCCTGCCGGCCCTGTTGGCCGGCTCCGACGAATTGTGGGCGAACCTCAAGACCTCGCTCAAGACCGACATGCCGCTGGATTTGATGCAGCGTCTGGCATTGCTCGCCAAGGATGTCGATCGGAAAAACATCCGGACCGCCGTCATCGACCAGAACTACACCGAAAACGTGACGACCCCGGCAGGCTATCAGGTTGAGGTGCCCGTGCAGACCGAGATCCGCAAACTCCGGAATGCGCTATTCACAGCCGGCGCCAACACTGCGGCCGAGATTCAAAAGGGCGGAGGAACGGTTTCGCCCTCCCCAACGGATTGGAAGACTGAAAACGCCCGGATCATGATATTGAATGGCACCGATCAGGTGGGATTCGCCAGCAGGGTGCGCCAACTTCTCGAGGCACGCGGTTTCCTGGTCGTCGATGTGGGCAACTCACTCAATGGCCGATTCGACTACGCCAAGACGATATTCACGGATTACACCGGGAAGCCAGCGACGGTGATCGCAGTCGCCGAAGCGCTTGGGATCAAACCCGCGCCCGAGGCCAGGCGGGAAGTGAACCCGGCCGTGGGCGCGGACATCGTCATCGTGTTGGGCCTCGACGCCAAGGCGCCCTGATTCCACCAGAGGTGGAAGTTTTTCTGAAACGACATACCTCCGGCAAAGCTGGGGGTAGGTCGTTTCAGAAGCGTTTTAGACGACGTGTATCAGCCGAGCCTCGCGCCGAGCCAGTTCGGCAAAGGCGGCCATCAGAATGAGCGATTGTGGGCCTGGGGCACCTGAGCCAATTTTCTGCCCATCAATCTCGACGACGGGCAGGATCTCCCGGCTGACGCTGGTGATGAGGCACTCTTCTACGTCGGGTAATTCGGCATGCCGAATGCCCCGGCGGTCCACGGCGAGCCCGGTGGATGCGGCAACTTCGAGGACCAGCGCCCGGGTCAGACCCGCCAGCGCTCGATCCTCCTCGGTATGGAGTGTCCGTCCAATGAGGGCAAAAAAGTTGCTGCTGAGGCCTTCCAGGATTGTGCCGTCCGCGGCCACCATGAGTCCCTCATTGATACCCGCCGGCAACAAACGTTTTGTCCGGTCAGCAGTTGTGATGAAATTTGTGCTCTTTGCATGCGGATTCGATCTTTCGGCTTGGACCGTCACACACCGGACGCCGCGCGCATAGTCCGATGGGGGCAGTGGAGTGAACGCCTCGACCGCGATAAACAGGCGCGCCGGCGGCCCGGGCACAAGGGTCAAGCGGAAGCGAGACTCAGCGTGGCCGGCGCTGACCCGTGCGGCCGAAATCGCCTGGCGGGCCGAGCTTTGATCCAACCGGACCGCGTGGCCCATCAGTCCCAGCGACTCCTCCAAGCGATGGAAGTGCCCGGCCAGGCGCACGACGCGATCGCCTGAATACGTGCGGAAGGTGGTGTAGGCGCCTTCGGGCAGACCGGCTGACGCCGCTGCCATGGTCGGGTATGCGCCAATAGCGTAGATCGTGCCAGTGTCGGTTTGGAGTTCGATGACGGTGACCATGCGATCGATGATAATGGAGACCTGCGTGGCCTCTTCTTCAAAGCTCTCGTTCGACTCCGGCGCCGCGGTGGCGCGAAACCGCATCTTCGTGGTCGCTGCCTTGATTGCTCTGGCTCCGATTGCGCTCGCCGCTGCGGATCTGCCCGCCCGCCGATTGCAGACCTCGTTTCTGGGCTCCGCCCTGACGGTGACGATTACAGCCGATTCGCTCGTGATCGTATTGATGCCCGTTCTGGCCTGCGCCGGCGCGGACTGGCTATTGCGCGCCCATCCCGAAGTGCGCGCCGGCGAGATTCCGTTTCTGTTTCCGTTCTGGATTGCTCCGGCATTTACAGCGCTGGCGTTGGCGGTCTTGCTGACCCGGATTCCGAATTGGCCGCTCTGGGTGCTCACCCTGGCCTTCGGAACTATTCTCATTGTTGTCATCCTGACCGCGGAGTACGTTGGGATGTCGCCGGGCGCTAAAGGATATGCCTTATCGCGGCTGGCGTTGACGGCTGTGACCTACGCGATTGCCTTTGGCTTGTTCACCCTGGTGTACTCGGCCCGCGAACGAAGCATCGTCAGCGCCACGCTCACCTTTGTGATCGCGGCAGGTCTTGCGCTGGACCTCCTGGCGCCGCACATTATCGGCCTGCGCTCCGCCGGCGCCTTTGCCCTTGTCACCGGGCTCGTGTGCGCGCAGGCGACCTGGGCGCTTAACTACTGGAATGTCTCGAACTGG
>JBDSIP010000077.1:0-4061 GCA_039917915.1 Thermoflexales bacterium | reverse complement strand
AAGGTGTGCTCCCAGCCGATGATGTGGCCCTGCGGCCACCAGTGCGACCAGAATGGATGGTAGCTCTCGCTGACCAGGACTTTGGTAAAGCCCTGCGTATCGCGGTCGCCGTCCTTCCAGAAGACCTCGAGCTCGTTCATGGCTTCAAGGTTGAAGCGAACGCTGCCCTTCTCGGCGTTGATCTCGAACGTATTGCTATTCTTGCGCCCGGGGCAGAAGCGGCTGGCCTCCAGCGTTCCCACCGCGCCATTGCGATACTCGACGATGGCCTGAAAGGCGTCGTCGACATCGACCTTCTGCATCTTCCCCTGGGCGTCCTTGCGCTGCTTGATAAAGGTCTCGGTCCGGGCGATCAGGCTCTTCGGCTCGCCGATGAGATAACGGGCCAGGTCAACAACATGCGAGCCGAGATCGCCCAGCGCGCCGCTGCCGGCATGCTTGGACTCGAGCCGCCAGACCATCGGGAAGTCCTCGCTGGCGATCCACTCCTGCAAATAGGCCGCCCGGAAGTGGTAAATCCGCCCGAGCTTTCCGGCATCGATCAGATTGCGGATCAGGCGCACGGCCGGGACAAAGCGGTAGTTGAAGGCGACCTGATGCCTGACCCGGGCCTTCTTGACCGCCTCCCACATCAGCTTGCATTCCTCGGCATTTCGGCCAAGCGGTTTCTCGCTGATGACGTGCTTGCCGGCCTTTGCCGCGGCGATATTGGGCTCGACATGCAGGTCGTTGGGCCCGGCATTGTCGAAGACCTGCACAGCCGGATCGTCGAGCATCGCCCGCCAATCGGTGTAGGCCCTGGCGAAGCCATAGCGCCGGGCGGCCTCGCGCACTTTGGCTTCGCTGCGCCCGGAAATGGCGGCCAGCTGTGGCACGGCCGGGGGCGGATAGATCATGTAGGGCAGCTTCTTCAGCGCATTGGCGTGCGCCTTGCCCATGAAGGCATAGCCCAGCATGCCGATGCCGAGCTCGGGCGCGTTTGATTCGGCCACGGCGTCGGCCATGGTCAGGAAGCCAACTTTTTCGCTCATGTCTCGATGTTCCTCCGGTGATATGGGGCGATTGTAGCTGGCAGTCGATAATGAACCCAATGAGCCATCTCTTCGATCCCTTCACCCTGCGCGGGGTCACGCTGCGCAACCGCATCGGCGTGTCGCCGATGTGCCAGTACTCTTGCCAGGACGGCTTTGCCAGCGACTGGCACCTGGTCCACCTCGGCAGCCGGGCGGTCGGCGGCCCCGGCCTCGTCATCCTCGAAGCCACCGGAGTCGAGGCGCGCGGGCGGATCAGCCCCAACGACCTGGGCATCTACCGCCCCGAGCACCTCGAGATGCTGGCCCGCATTACGGCCTTTCTCAAGGCCCACGGCGCAGTCCCGGGCATTCAGATCGCGCATGCCGGGCGCAAGGCCTCGACCGCCCGGCCGTGGGACGGCGGCGGCGGGATCGCCGACGCGAATGGCGGCTGGGAGCCGATTGGGCCGGGATCGGACAAGTTCACCGACACCTACCGCCAGCCGCGGGCGATGACGCTGGATGACATCGCCGCGGTTCAGGCGGCCTTTGCCCTGGGCGCGCAGCGCGCGGTCGAGGCCGGCTTTGAGTGGATCGAGCTGCACGCCGCGCACGGATATCTGCTTCACAGCTTCTACTCGCCACTCACGAATCATCGGACCGACGCCTATGGTGGCAACTTCGACAATCGGATTCGGATGACGGTCGAGACCGCCCGCAAAGTCCGGGCAGTTGTCCCTGAACGCCTGCCGGTGTCCGCCCGCCTGTCCTGCGTCGACTGGATCGAGGGCGGCTGGAGTCTCGAGGAAAGCATCGCCCTGTCGCGACGGCTCAAGGACGAGGGCATCGACCTGATCGACTGCAGCTCGGGCAGCGTCGCGCCGGGCGCCAAGATCCCCCTCGGCCCGGGGTATCAGGTGCCTTTTGCCGAAGCGATTCGGCGGGAGGCGGGCATCCCCACCGCCGCAGTCGGGCTGATCAGCCAGCCGACCCACGCCGACGAGATCGTCCGGAATGGGCGGGCCGATCTGGTTTATCTGGCCCGCGAGATGCTCCGCGATCCGTACTGGCCAATCCACGCCGCGCGGGCGCTCGGCGTCGACGCGCGCGCGTTCACACCGAAGCAGTATTTGCGGGGGTATTGAGGATCGCCCGTTGGAGTGCGGCCGGATTCCCCCCAGCATTACTTGTGGATTCCCGCTTTCGCGAGAATGACGGTGAGAGGGGTGCGGGGCGGGGCTCGCCTTTCTACCCGACATTCCCATGCACTCGCCGCCTACGCCGGGACACCTGGGGGTTGGCGGCGGGATTCCCCCAGCATTACTTTTGGATTCCCGCTTTCGCGGGAATGACGGTGGTGGGGTGAAGCCGATGCGCGCAGAAACGCGCGAGCCACCATCTCAACGCCGTCATTCCCGCGAAAGCGGGAATCCATAACGCAGCCAACTGGCGACCAACGCCATACCCAATTTTGCATATTTGCGGGAATAGCGTGTCGGGGGTCGGCAGACATTGACGGGGGCCGTCGCGCGGACCGCGAATCTGAGATCAGAACCGTGCCTAGCCCGCTTCGGTCGTCGATCCCGCCCCCATCCCCGCCTGGCGGGCGCGCAAGATGGCCTCGCCCCGGTCGTTGACATGCAGCTTGTCGATGACGCTCGACACGTAGTTGCGGACTGTCTTGGGCGTCAGGCGCAGCGCGTTTGCTATCTCAGCGTTGTCCTTCGCCTCGGCCAACAGGGCCAGAACGTCGCGCTCGCGGTCGGTGAGCTCGGGGAAGAGATCGGGGTCACGCGAGGGCGACTGGGCCGCAAAATAGCGCGAGAGCCGGCGCGCGATGGACGGGCTGAAGATGGCCTCTCCCCGTTGGGCGGCGGTGATGGCCCGGAGCAGATCGTCGAGACTGGCGTCCTTGAGCAGGTAGCCGCGCGCGCCGGCCCGCAGCGCGCCAAACACGGTGTCGTCGTCGAACATGGTCAAGGCCAGCACGGCGACCCGGGGGTGCCGGGCGCAGATTCGGCGGGTCGCGTCGATGCCGTTCAGTCCGGGCATGCGGATATCCATCAGAATCACGTCGGGCTCGCAGGTCTCCGCCAGCGCGACCGCAGACGCGCCATCGACAGCCTCGCCCACCACTTCAATCTCGGGGCGGGCCTCGAGCATGGTTTTCAGCCCCTCGCGGTAGAAGAGGTGGTCATCAACGATCAGGACCCGAATGCGCTCGTTCATGGCCCCTCGCCCGGCGGCATCGGCAAGGTCGCGCGCACCCGCGTGCCGCGCGGCTCGCGCGGCGCCGTCTCGACCCGCCCGCCCAATTCCTCGGCCCGCTCGCGCATGGAGAGGGTGCCCACGCCCAATGGCGCGCCGTCTGGAATGCCGCGCCCGTCGTCCTCGATCTCGACCCACAGCGCGCCCGTCCGGACTGCAAACAACACATCACAGCGGGTGGCCTGAGCGTGTTTGAGGACGTTGGTGATGGCTTCCATGGCGATCCGATATGCGGCGGCCTCAACGGCGGCGGGGAGGAGCGGCAACGCCTTATCTGACCGCACCTCGCAGCGCAGGCCGCCGGGCGGAATCATGGTCTGAGCATCCTCGCGCACCGCCGAAACCAGGCCCAGCTCGTCGAGCGAGGGCGGGCGCAGCGAATACGCCGCCCGGCGCAAATCGGCGATGGCGCTGGCCATCTTTGTCCGGGTGTCGACGAGCATCTTGCTAGCCGCCGCCGGGTCGGTCTGGGTCAGCGCGCCAGCAGCGTCGATGCGCTGAGCGAGGCTGGCCAGGGTCGGCCCAAGACCGTCGTGCAAGTCCCGCCGAAGTCGCCGGCGCTCTTCCTCGCGCGCGGCGACGATCGCCTCGCGCGAGTGCTGCAGGGCGGCCCTGGCCCGGGCGGCGTGGGCGGCCAGGCTGGCCTGACGCGCCAGGGTCGTGAGCAGCGCGCGATCCGCGGCCGACAGCCGCTCACCTGCGCGCGGCGCGACCCGCAAGGTGCCGAGCGGGTCGCCCTGATAGCGCAGGGGAAAGCTTTCGAGCGCGGCCCCGGCCGGG
>JBDSIP010000076.1:0-9236 GCA_039917915.1 Thermoflexales bacterium | reverse complement strand
GATCGTGGCCGGGGCCCAGACGGTGGGCGTGCTGATGGTGACGGCATTGCTCATCACGCCGGCAGCCGCGGCCAGCCTGCTCACCAAACGCCTGCCGCGCATGATCGTGTATGCGACGGCCTTTGCGGTGGCCAGTGTCTTCGTCGGCCTATATGCCTCGTACTACCTCGAGGTGTCCAGCGGCGCCGCGATTGTGCTGTCCGCGTCGCTGATCTTTGCCGCCGCCTGGATTGTCAACCTTGTGCGCCAGCGCCGGACGGCGGGGACCGCGCCCGCGTGAGCGGCTGATCGCGGCCGTATTGGGCGTTGGCCCGGAGACGCTGAACAGCCCGGCCCAGACGCCGGCCGCATCGCATGCCCTACCGCCTGACCATGAGCCCATCCGGGCCATGCATCGGATCAAGGCCGAGGGCATGGACGAGCGCGGGGCTCAGGTGGACTACGCGCGGGTGCGGACCAGCGCCGCCTACGCCGACTTTCGTGCCAGACTGGCTGCCCGGCTGATCAATGACTATCCCGCCGCGCTGGCCAGCGGCGAGGCCAGGCTGGCCTTCTGGATCAATCTGTACAACGTTCTTGTGCTAGATTCTGCGATCGCGTTTGGCGTGCGGCGCAGTGTCACCGAGAACGGCAAAGAATCGCTGACCTGACAGGTGACGAGGGCGCAGCGCTGACCTGACAGGTGACGGGGGCACGGCGCTGACCTGACAGGTGACGAGGGCACGGCGCTGACCTGACAGGTCAACCTCCGCGCGGGCCGCATTGCTATACTCCCGCAGATGCGGCTCACCGCCCACAACCTCGCCAAATACTTCGGCCCCGTCGCCGCGCTGGCTGACAGCAGCTTCGATATCGGGCCGGGCGAGATTCTGGGCGTGGTGGGGCAACGCGGCTCGGGCAAGACCACCCTCTTTCAATTGCTGAGCGGCGCCCAGGCGCCAACGAGCGGCATCATCAAGATTGACGGCCGGCCGACCGGGTTGAAGTCGCCCGCCCACGCCCACCGCCTGGGGATTGAGATTGCCCATCAGGAGCCTCAACTGGCGGGCAATCTCAGTGTGCTGCAGAATATCTTTCTGGGCCGCGAGGCCAGCCGGATCATGCGCATGGGCATTCTGCCGGACGAGCTGGCGATGCTCACCCAGGCGCGCGGGCTCCTTGCGGCCTTCGACATGCCAGCCGCGCTGCTGGGCGAACGCGCTCAAACGCTCTCAGGTGAGCAACGCCACGTCGTCGGCCTTGCCCGGGCCCTATGCCGCCCGCTGAAGTTGCTGTTGCTTGACAACGCGCTCGAGGCGCTGAGCTATGACCGGCAGCGCGCGCTGCTCGAGCGCGTGCGCGCGCTCGCCGGGCAGGGGACCGCCGTCATCATTGGGAGTGATGACCTCAAGCAGGTCTTCGAGGTCACCCAGCGCATCCTGGTCCTGCATCCCGGCCGAAGCGCCACGCTGCGCACAACGGCCGAATGCACCCCTCGCGAGATCGTCGAGCTGATCGTTGGCGCCAATCGCCAGGATCAGATCACCCCCGTCATCTGGGCGATCGAGAACTATCACATCGCCCAGCGCCAGGCTGAACAACTGCGCGAGACGCAGCGCGAACTCGAGCAAAGCCTCGAGGCGCGTGATGAGCAGAATCGAGCGCTTATCGCGCGCATGCGGGTGCAACTGGACGCCTTAGACAACCTAAATGTGGCGCTGCAGGACGCCCACCACCGCCTGATGACCGAACGCGAGGCCGAGCGCAAACGCCTGGCCCGTGAACTGCACGACCAGGTGATCCAGGATTTGCTGAGCTTCGCCTATCAACTGGAAGAAGTCGAGGATGAGGCGACCGATGACGAGCAGCGGGCCGAACTGCTGAAGATTCGGAGCGGGCTGCGCCAGGCCGTGTCCAACGTGCGCGATATGTGCAGCGACCTGCGCCCGCCCACGATCGACCGGCATGGGCTGCCCTCGGCGATTCGCTCGCTTGCCCAGCAGTGGTCGGCGGCGAACAGCATCGAGGTCAAGCTCGAGATCGATCCCGATCTGGGTCGCCTGCCCGAGGCCATTGAGCTGTCGGTCTATCGGATCGTGCAGGAGGGCCTGAGCAATGTGCGCAAACACGCCCGGGCCACCCAGGTTCGGATCGCCCTGAGCCGCACGCCCACCGCCAGCCTGACGATGCGGCTGATCGACAACGGTCAGGGTTTGCCGGGCAAGCTTGATCTGGCCTCGTTGTCGCAGCGCAAGAGCTTCGGGCTGGTCGGGATCGGGGAGCGGGTGTCGCTGTTGCGCGGCACGATGGACATCTCGCGATCGGACGGTGGCGGTCTCGAGATGACCATCGAGATCCCCAGCCCGTATCCGTCTATTACGAATTGATCCGGATGCCCTGGGCGTCTTCGGCGATCTGGCGCATGGTGGCCGTGTCGATGTCCTTTTTGTCAATAAAGGCGACCGCGCCGGCGCTCAACCCGAGCCGGCGGAATTCGCGGTCGGGGTAGGCGCTCATCAGCACCAGGCGGGTGCTTTGGCTGACCGTCTTGATTCTGCGGGCGCACAGGATGCCATCCTCGTCCGACAGCACGACATCGACCAGGGCGAGGCGGGGCTTCACCTGGGCGGCCAGGCGGAGGGCCTGGGCGGTGTCCTCGGCCTCATACAGGCGCGAGCCGGGGCAGGCCTTGCCGATCATCCGGGCGAGCTGCTGGCGATAACGGGGATTGTCATCTACCAAGAGCAGGGTCAGCGCGCTGTCGCGGCTGTCGCGCGGGTCGCCCGGTTCGAGCCCGTGGGTGGCCAGCAGGTCGGGGTGCTTGCCCGCGTAGTCGGTCGCCCCATGCCGGCTGGCCACACCGAGGGCACGGTAGAGCGCGGTCAGATGATTCTCGACCGTCTTCACGCTGACGTCCATTGCCTGGGCGATGGCGCGGTTGTCGTACTCGCGGGCAATCAGACGGAGATACTCGCGTTGCCGGCGGGTGAGGGGCGGCGTGTCGCGCAACGCTGGTTGTCCAGCCACGGCCGCCGGACCAGACGGGCGATGAAGCAGTTGGTCGACCAGGGGCCTTGAAATCCAACGCTCGCCCTTCAGGACGCGCTGGGCCGCCAGGACGAGATCCGCCAGCGGCTGGTCCTTCATATGGTAGCCATCTGCCCCCGCGTTCAACAGCCCGGCCGGATCGATTTCGTCGGCGTAGGCGCTGACGATGAGGATGCGCATCGCGGGCCGGTCGCGCTTCATGGCCCGGATGGCGGCCAGGGGCTCAAAATCGGGCATGGCCACGTCCATCACCAGCAGGTCCGGCGTTTGGACGTCCAGGGCCGCCCGCAGTGCGTTTCCGTCGCCGACTTCAGCCGAGACAGTCATCCCGTCCACCCCGTCAAGCGCTTTGCGCAGACCGGCGCGCACGACGGCATGGTCGTCGGCCAGGAGGATCGTGGGCACGCCGAGATTATAGCGTTCGGAGACGCGACGGCTCAAGCGGCCACGCCCCCTCAAAATCGACCAATCCGGGGGGTGATTGGGGGCTGTTCCGGGGGGTGGGTGGCTTGCGTGGCGCTCGGACTTCACTTACTGTTAACTGAACGGGAGCCGTGGAATCGATTCTCAGCCGCTCGAAATTGCGATCGTCAGGTCCGGATTGACGCGCTAACGCCGCCAAGAAGAGGAGGAGGTGCACCGACCAAGATTCGTACACGCCGAATTTTTCCCCATTCGATTTCACGCTGCGCCGGAACAGGCGCATGCGACAAGAAGAGGATTCCCAGATGAATAAGCAATACAAGTTTCTGGCCGTGATCGCCGCCGCCGGCATGCTGTTGTCAGCCTGCACGGCCGCTGCCACGCCGACCGCTGTTCCCCCCAAGCCCGCCGACACGCCCAAACCCGCGGCGCCCGCCGCGACTGTCGCGGTGCCGGCCGGCAAGCTGGCCGTTGGGATTGTGCTCCCGACCAAGGACGAGCCGCGCTGGATCCAGGACCAGACCCGCTTCCAGGAGGCTTTCAAAGCCGCCGGGGCCGAAGTCGAGATTCTGTTCAGCCAGGGCGACAGCGCGAAGGAAAAGGCCAACGTTGAATCCCTGATTACCAAGGGCATCAAGGTCCTGATCCTGACCCCGCAGGACGGCAACGCCGCCGGCGCCGCCGCTGACGCGGCCCGCAAGGCTGGCGTGAAAGTCATCTCGTATGACCGTTTGATCCGCGGCACCGCCGCCGTCGACTACTACGTGACCTTCGACAGCGTCGCGGTCGGCGAGGCCTGGGGCAACTACCTGAACGACAATGCGACCGGCAAGGGCAACAACCTGTATCTGTATGCCGGCGCCGCGTCTGACAACAATGCGTTCCTGTTCTTCGAGGGCGCCTGGAACAAGCTCCAGCCGAAGATCGCCGATGGCACGTATGTGGTCAAGAACTCGAGCGAAGCCGTGGCCCTGAAGGATAAGGCAAAGCTAAGCCGCGACGAGCAGGCCAAGATAATCGGCCAGGTCACGACAAACTGGGACTTCAACACGGCCAAGAGCCTGGCCGAAGCCAACCTGACCAAGGCCGGCGTCGCCGACAAGGGCACGGTCTATATCGTCGCCCCGAACGACGGGACGGCCCGCGCCATCGCCGATGCGTTCGCCGCCGACAAGGCCGTGACGAAGTATTTCGTGACGGGCCAGGACGCGGAGAAGGCCTCGGTGCAGTACATCATCGACGGCAAGCAGTCGATGACGGTCCTCAAGGACGTCCGCACCCTCGTGGCGGATGCCATCACCGCCGCCCTTGCCTTCTTGAAGGGCGAGACCCCGGCCAAGACCACGACCTACAACAACGGCACGGCGGACATTCCCGCCAAGCCGTCCGCGATCGTGACGGTGACCAAGGCCAACGTCAAGGCTGCGGTGGTTGACTCCGGCTACTATCCCGCCACCGACTTCAAGGGGCTGGATGCCGCGCCCGCGGTACCGGCCGGCAAGCTGGCCGTCGGCATCGTGCTCCCGACCAAGGACGAGCCGCGCTGGATCCAGGACCAGACCCGTTTCCAGGAGGCCTTCAAGGCCGCAGGCGCCGAGGCTGAGATTCTGTTCAGCCAGGGCGATAGCGCGAAGGAAAAGGCCAACGTCGAAGCCCTGATCACCAAGGGCATCAAAGTCCTGATCCTGACTCCGCAGGACGGCAACGCCGCTGGCGCCGCCGCCGACGCGGCCCGCAAAGCCGGCATCAAGGTCATTTCGTATGACCGCCTGATCCGCGGCACAGACGCGGTTGACTTCTATGTGACATTCGACAGCGTGGCGGTCGGCGAGGCCTGGGGCCAGTATCTGATCGAGAGCGCGACCGGTAAGGGCAACAACCTGTATCTGTATGCCGGCGCCGCTTCGGACAACAACGCGTTCCTGTTCTTCGAGGGCGCGTGGAACAAGCTCCAGCCGAAGATCGCCGACGGCACGTTCGTGGTCAAGAACTCGAGCGAAGCCGTGGCGGCCAAGGATAAGGCCAAGCTGACCCGTGACGAGCAGGCCAAGATCATCGGCCAGGTCACGACGAACTGGGACTTCAACACGGCCAAGAGCCTGGCTGAAGCCAACCTGACCAAGGCCGGCGCCGCCGACAAGGGTACGGTCTACATCGTCGCCCCGAACGACGGGACCGCCCGGGCGATCGCGGATGCGTTCGCCGCCGACAAGGCTGTGACGAAGTATTTTGTGACGGGCCAGGACGCGGAGAAGGCCTCGGTGCAATACATCATCGACGGCAAGCAGTCGATGACGGTCCTCAAGGATGTCCGCACGCTGGTCAAGGACGCGATCTCCGCGGCGCTATCGTTCCTCAAGAACGAGACGCCAGCGAAGACGGCGAGCTATGACAACGGCAAGGCTCAGATCCCGGCCAAGCCGTCCGCGATTGTGACGGTGACCAAGGCCAACGTCAAGGCCGCGGTCATCGACTCGGGCTACTACCCGGCTTCTGACTTCAAGAATCTGCCGTAGTTGTCGTTCATCAGGCCGTCAGGGACGGCGCAGAATCGTTGATATGTCCGGCCCTGACGCCTGAAAAAGCGCCCTCCGCGGTTTCCTGATAGGATTACCGCGGGGGGCGTTTCAGTTGACCATCCTGCGCACCCAGCAGAGGAGCAGATGAACCCATGACCAGCACAATCCTGGAGATGAAGAACATCACCAAGGAGTTCCCCGGCGTAAAAGCGTTGAACAACGTGAGCTTCAAGGTGGCGCAAGGGGAGATTCACTGTCTTGTCGGCGAGAACGGCGCCGGGAAATCCACCCTGATGAAGGTGCTCAGCGGGGTCTATCCGCACGGCACCTACTCCGGCGATATCGTGTACAACGGCCAGGTGCAACATTTCAGGGGCATCGCCGACAGCGACAAGGCCGGGATCGCCATCATCTATCAGGAGTTGGCCCTCGTCCCGGACATGTCGGTCTACGAAAACATCTTTCTGGGGAATGAGATTCGGAATGGCTTCCTCGTCAATTGGAACGAGACCATCAAACGGGCCAGCGAGATGCTCAAAAAGGTCGGGTTGATGGTCAACCCGGCGACCAAGGTCAAGGACTTGAGCGTTGGCAAACAGCAACTGATCGAGATCGCCAAGGCCCTCAGCCGGGATGTCAAGCTGCTTATCCTGGATGAGCCGACTGCGGCGCTCAACGAAGTCGAGAGCGATAACCTGCTCGCCCTGCTGCGCGGACTGCGCGATCACGGCGTCACGTGCATTCTGATCTCGCACAAGCTCCGGGAGGTCTTTGCCATCGCCGATTCGGTCACGGTCCTGCGGGATGGCCAGACGATCATCACCCTTGATGCAAAGAAGGGCGAGGTCACTGAATCCGCGATCATCAAATACATGGTGGGCCGCGAGATCGAAAACATTTATCCGCGCCGGGCCGCCATCACTCCGGGCGAGATTGTGCTGGAAGTGAAGGGCTGGACAGCCTTTGACACGCTGCTGGGCCGGGATGTGCTCAAGGACGTGCGCTTCAACGTGCGCAAGGGTGAGATCGTCGGTTTTGCGGGACTGATGGGTTCCGGGCGGACTGAACTTGCCCACAGCATATTCGGCAACCCCGACGGTTACCACCTCAAAGGCGACCTTACCGTCAAGGGCAAGAAGGCGTCCTTCGCCCTGCCCGAGGACGCCATCAGGGCGGGCATCGCGTATGTCTCAGAAGATCGCAAGGGCGACGGGCTGATCCTCTCCCAGGATGTCAAGCAGAATATCTCGATTGCGAACCTGCGGGAATTGGCGTCTCGCGGCGTGGTGAATGCAAACGCCGAGATCAAGATCGCAAACCAATACCGAGGCTCGCTCAACATCAAGACCCCGTCGGTCGAGCAAAAAGTTGTGAACCTCAGCGGCGGCAACCAGCAAAAGGTGTCCCTCGCGAAGTGGCTGTTTGTCAAACCGAATGTCCTCATTCTTGATGAGCCCACGCGCGGTATCGACGTGGGCGCCAAGTTCGAGATTTATACGCTGATGACTGAACTGGTGAAGCAGGGGATGAGCATCATGCTGATCTCGTCCGAGCTCCCCGAGGTCCTCGGCATGAGCGACCGCGTGTATGTTGTCGCCGCCGGCCGGATCGCCGGCGAGCTGCCGATCAGCGAAGCCACCCAGGAACGCGTCATGCAACTGGCCACCAACTGACGAGGCGAATCATGTTCTTTCAGAATCTTCAAAAAACGCTGCGCCAAAACATCCGCGAGTACGGCATGTACATCGCCCTGTTCGTGATCATGCTGATCTTCACGATCACGACCAACGGTATCTTCATCTCGCCCCGCAACATCAGCAATCTTCTCAATCAGACCGGCTACATCGCGGTCCTGGCGGTGGGCATGACCCTGGTCATCGTCATCCGCCACATCGACCTGTCGGTCGGCTTTCTGGCCGGCTTCCTCGGCGCAATCGCCGCAGTGGCCCTGGTGCAGTGGAATCTTCCCGTCTATGTCGTCATCCCATTGGTCCTGGTCCTGGGCGCAATTGCCGGACTGATTACGGCCCTGCCGATTGCCCAGCTCGGTATTCCGTCGTTTGTGGCCTCGCTGGCCGGTTGGCTGATCTATCGCGGTCTGCTGCTGCTGGTGACCGAGAGCACGGGCACGATCATCATTCCCGACGCGACCTTCAACGCGTTGGGGAACAGCTACATCCCCGACCTCCCGCTGGAAGGCTTTTTACCCAACGTACACAAGATCACGCTACTGCTGGGTTTGATCGGGATCGTGCTGTTTATCCTGGGGCAGGTCAATGACCGGAAGCAGAAGCAAGCCTACAACTTCGAGATCCTGCCGATGGATCTGTTCATCCTCAAACTGGTCTTCGTGTCCGCGATCGTGGGCGCGATCACCTGGGTGCTGTCGGGCTACAACGGCCTGTCGTGGACGGTTGTCATCGTCCTGATCGTGCTGGCGATCTACCACTTCGTCACGACCCAGACGGTCCTGGGTCGGCACATCTATGCGGTGGGCGGCAACCCCGAGGCGGCCGAACTGAGCGGCATCAACGTCAAGCGGATCATCTACGTGGTGTTTGGCTCGATGGGGATGCTCTCGGCGCTGTCGGGCATTCTGTTCACCGCCCGGCTGCAGTCGGCAACGACGACTGCGGGCACACTGTTCGAGCTCGATGCCATTGCCGCCGCCTATGTCGGTGGCGTGTCGGCGGCCGGCGGGGTGGGCAAGGTGATCGGCTCGATCATCGGCGCGCTGGTCATGCTCTCGCTGACAAGCGGGATGAACCTGATGGGGATCGGCATTGCGTACCAGTACGTTGTGCGCGGCCTGGTCCTCGTCGCGGCGGTGATCTTCGACGTGACCACCCGGGGCAAGGGCCGCTAGAACCCTCCACGCAAACCACGCCAAGGGCCGGCAGGCGCTCACCGCCTGCCGGCCCTTTCGTGCGATTCAGCCCCAGGCGACGATCATTTGTCGTCCGGGTAGTCCAGCTTGTACTTGGATCTGAGCGTCTTCAGCAGTCTGGCGACAAGTTCGGGATTCCAGGTCTCGAAGATATTGAACCTTGCCGCGCCGAAGTTCAGTTCATCGACCTGGATCGCGGTGATCATTGGATTCGCGAAGTTGATTTGCACCGGCGCGTTGACCGTGCCGAGCAGCAGGATGTTCGAGCGGCGCTCCGCGACCGCGCCCATGGTGATCGCCGCGATCGACTGGCCCATGTTTGACATCACCGTCGTTTGGGGAGGATAGAGCGTCGCGTAGTTGATGAGCGTCGTCTGGCC
>JBDSIP010000075.1:0-2981 GCA_039917915.1 Thermoflexales bacterium | reverse complement strand
ATGACCGCCTGATGGTGGGCGATGACGATCACCGACTTCCCAGCGTCCACCAGCCGGTCGAGCAGGCCGAGCAGCCGCTCGACGTCGGCGAGGTGCAGGCCACTGGTCGGCTCGTCGCGTCCGGCCGAAAAAAGGCCCCGAGCGGCCCGCGTTAGTTCTGATCTGTATACACAACACGGCACTGGTGAGAAGTCAAGCGATGCGCGGCGCTACTGCGATCGCAACCTGGGCCTGGAAGGCCCCGGTCGGCCGGACAGTATCGATGAAAGGGGAGATGTGTATACAGATCAGCGCGTTCGCGGGAATCACGACATCCGTACCACGCGCTGCCAACGTTGGGCGACGCCAATGAATTGTCTCGGCAGATTTCGTCGCGGTCAGCTTGGTAATCCACGCAGCTCAGGGCAAGCCT
The DNA here is from genome assembly GCA_039917915.1 of Thermoflexales bacterium. Lineage (GTDB taxonomy): Bacteria > Chloroflexota > Anaerolineae > J036 > Brachytrichaceae > Brachythrix. Next base: position 2,569 of record JBDSIP010000075.1, on the reverse strand, counting down.
CGACTCGGCCTCGCGGACGACCAACATCGGCGGGGAAAGTGGCCTCGAAGTCGCACCACCCTCCGGCCGCTTGGCGTAAGCAACGCGCGATGTGAGCCCGCTCCTCAGCGTGCCCGCCCGGCCCTCGCTGGCGAGCCGACGTAGGCGGCGAGGTGCTCGCCGGTCAGCGTGTTGCGGGCGGCGACGAGCTCGGCCGGCTTGCCCTCAAAGACGATCCGCCCGCCGTCGTGGCCCGCCCCCGGGCCCAGATCGATGATCCAATCCGCGTGGGCCATGACCGCCTGATGGTGGGCGATGACGATCACCGACTTCCCAGCGTCCACCAGCCGGTCGAGCAGGCCGAGCAGCCGCTCGACGTCGGCGAGGTGCAGGCCACTGGTCGGCTCGTCGAGGACGTAGATGCCGCCTTTCTCGGCCATGTGGGTGGCTAGCTTGAGCCGCTGTTGCTCGCCGCCAGACAGGGTCGTGAGCGGCTGGCCGAGGATCAGATACCCGAGCCCGACGTCGGCCAGCCGCTCCAGGATCGCCTGGGCGGCCGGTAGGCGCGCCTCGCCCGCCCCGAAGAAGCCCTGGGCCGCGCTCACCGACATCGCCAGCACCTCGCTGATGTCACGCCCGCCGAAGTGATACTCCAGCACCGATGCCTGGAAGCGCTTCCCCTCGCACTCCTCGCAGGTCGTGGCGACCCCGGCCATCATCGCCAGGTCAGTGTAGATGACTCCCGCGCCATTGCAGGCCGGGCAGGCGCCCTCGGAGTTGGCGCTGAACAAGGCCGGCTTTACCGCATTGGCCTTGGCGAACGCGTTGCGGATCGGGTCGAGCAGCCCGGTGTAGGTCGCAGGATTGCTTCGCCGTGACCCCTTGATCGCCGCCTGATCGACCGACACGACGCCCGCTCCGGCGGGAATCGAGCCGTGCACGAGCGAGCTCTTGCCGGAGCCGGCGACGCCGGTCACCACCACCAGCACCCCGAGCGGGATGTCGACGTAGACCTTCCGCAGATTATGCGCCGTCGCGCCGCGGATCTTCAACGTGCCGGTGGCCGGGCGAATCTTTTCCTTGAGCGCGGCCCGGTCGCTGAGATGGCGGCCGGTCACGCTGCCGCTGGCCCGCAGCCCCGCCACATCGCCTTCGAACACCACCTTGCCGCCGGCGCTGCCCGCGCCCGGGCCGAGATCGATGACGTGGTCGGCGATCGCGATCACCTCCGGCTTGTGCTCCACGACCAGCACGGTGTTGCCCTTGTCGCGCAGTTGCAGCAGCAGCGCGTTCATCCGCTGAATGTCATGCGGGTGAAGCCCGATGGTTGGCTCATCGAAGACGTAGGTGATGTCGGTCAGCGAGGACCCGAGGTGGCGGATCATCTTGACCCGCTGCGACTCGCCGCCTGACAGCGTCCCCGACGGCCGGTCGAGGCTGAGGTAGCCCAGCCCGATCTGGGCGAACGCATCCAGGGAGCCTTGCAACGCCCCCAGCAGCGGCGCCACCGCGGGCTCATCCAGGCCGCGCACCCATTCGGCCAGGTCGCTGATCTGCATCGCGCAGGCGTCGGCGATGCTGATCCCCTTGATCTTCGACGAGCGGGCGGCCTCGCTGAGCCGGGTGCCACCGCAGGCGGGACAGACGCTGAACGTAACCGCCCGCTCCACAAACGCCCGAATGTGGGGCTGCATCGCGTCGACGTCCTTCGATAGGAACGACTTCTGGATTTTGGGGATGAGGCCCTCGTAGGTGAGGTTGATGCCGTCGACCTTGATCTTGGTCGACTCTTTGTGGAGCAGGTCGTGCAGCTCTTTCTTGTTGAACTTGCGGATCGGCTTGTCCGGGTCGAAGAAGCCGCTGCCGCGATAGATCCGGCCGTACCAGCCGTCCATGCTGTAGCCGGGGATGATCAGCGCGCCCTCGTTGAGCGATTTGGCGTCGTCGTAGAGCGCGGACAGATCAAAATCGGTAACCGAGCCCATGCCCTCGCAGCGCGGGCACATGCCGCCGGCGCGGCTGAACGTGCGCTTCTCGCTGACTTTCTCGCCGCCTTTATCGATCGTGATCGCGCCGGCGCCGCTGACCGTCGCGGTGTTGAAGGAAAATGCGTTGGGCGGGCCGATGTGCGGCTGGCCGAGCCGGCTGAACAGGATGCGCAGCATCGCATTGGCGTCGGTGGCGGTGCCGACCGTCGAGCGCACGTTGGCGCCCATCCGCGACTGGTCGACGATGATGGCCGTCGTCAGCCCGTCGAGCAGGTCGACGTCCGGCCGGGCCAGGGTCGGCATAAAGCCCTGCACGAAGGCGCTATAGGTCTCGTTGATCATCCGCTGCGACTCCGCAGCGATCGTCGCGAAGACCAGCGAGCTCTTGCCGGATCCCGAGACCCCGGTGAACACGGTCAGCCGACGCTTGGGCAGCTCGACGCTGACGTCCTTGAGGTTGTTCTCGCGCGCGCCCTGCACCCGGATCAGATCGTGGCTGTCGGCCGCGTGCCGCGCGGGCGGCCTCGAATCGGACTTACTGGTGTTGTTCATCTTGTCTCCAATGCGATTTTCCGGATGCGATATCCCCCGGCTCCGCCGGG
>JBDSIP010000074.1:0-2581 GCA_039917915.1 Thermoflexales bacterium | reverse complement strand
AAGGCCGTGTCTATCGCATGGCGCCAGGTGAAGGGCACTTCGACTCGTGGCACGGCGATGTCGGCCAGGGCCGTCAGATCGCCCTGAGCATCAATTTGGGCTCGGCAGACTATGAGGGTGGGCTGCTACAGCTGGCGCGCTCCGATTCTGATTCGTCCGACCTGCTCGCCGAGATCGCCAACACGGGCGCCGGCGACGCCCTCGTCTTTCGCATCGCACCGTGGTTGCGGCACCGTGTCACCGACATCGCCGGCACGGTAGCCAAGACCGCCTACGCCGGCTGGTTTCGGACCTATCCCGACTTCCAAACGCTGTGGCACGCGCATTTTGACCAGGAATCTGGTGGCGGGAGCCCACTTAACCGTATCTAGAACCGGTTTCAGACGTTAATGTCTCTAGCCTGCGGAGAAGTCTTGCATGGCCAAAGGGTAGTGGCGGGGCTTGACTCTCAATGCCTCGATGACTATGCTTTCCTGCGCACATTCAACAGTGATTTTATGAGGAAGAAGACGCATGCTCAAACATGAATCAAACCATGACGATGCGCCGCGCTTGGGTCGAGCCCCTTGGCGGAGAATGGAAGTGCGGTATGTCGGCGACATCCGCGAGGTGGTACAGGCGGGCGGCGGCAAACTACCCACGGCAGCCGCAGATCCGGGCGAGCCGAGGAAGATTCCTGGTGGTTAGCCCGTTTTGCCTGCTCTACCCGATTCCTGGGTGTTATGTCATTACCTGTCCTGCTTCGGGTAGAGGGATGTCTTGACGTTTGGCGTATTGAAACTGCTCCCGCACAAAGTCGGCTTGGTCCCCATGACAGTCGCAGGGTGTTCCAAGAGGATCTGCGCTCGCCCAAAATTTCCGTCTTATGATAGGATCCCGGTCGATTCCGACCTATCGCCGCGCCCCGGCGGGGTTCGCGGCGCCGCATCCGCCCGCTGAAGACACGCCCGGCGTTCAGGTCTGGAGCGCGCTTGACGGGTCGGCAGCGGTCATCGGCCACGAGTTGGATGGCCGGTGCTGGCTGCATTTCCCCGGCCTGGCCAGCGTAAGCTTCACGCGGAGCGGCGACGCCGCGGAGCTGGTTTCTCTGACCGCGCTCAGCCCGGAAGAGCAGGACGACGTCTACTACCGCCGGGCCTTGCCGTTCATTCTTCAGGCGCGCGGCCGCGAGGTGCTCCATGCCAGCGCGGTGCGGCTTCCCCATGGTGTCTTGGCGCTCTGCGGGCCGTCGGGCGCCGGCAAGAGCACGCTCGCGCGCGCGCTCGGCGGGGCCGGGTATTCGCAATGGGCCGATGATGTAGTGCTGCTCGAGGTCAGCCCGGACGCGGTCGAAACCAGGCGGCTGCCGTTCGATATACGGTTACTGCCCGACGCCGTGGCACACTTCGCCGCCCGGCCGGGGAGGGGACGAGAAGGCGCGGGGGCTGGATCTGAACCTGGGCCTGAAGGTGAACAAGGGTCTGATCCTGACCCGGCTCCCTTGGCGGCGGTCTGCATCCTGGAAACGGCCGACAGGGACCGGGAGCACCCGGCGCTGACGATCCGGCGATTGGGAGGGTCGGCGGCCTTTGAGGCCCTGCTGGCCAATGCCTTCGCCTTCACGCTGAACGACACCGAGCGCCGTGCGCGGATGATGCACCACTACTTGGCCCTGAGCGAGCGGGTACCCGTGTTCCGCGTGCGGCTTCCCGCCGGTCTGGATCACTTGCCGCATTCCGTGGCACGAATCGTGGCTGCGACGACACCGATCGCTGCCCGAGACCACGGATCGACGTCCCCCTGACATCCATGAGCTGTCGCCCTGACCTCCGTCTGGAATATGTCGCTGGCCTCACGATCTCAGCCAACCATTGAACCACATTCTCCGGCGGCGGCACGGTCACCGGACGCGCGGGCAACTTGTGGTTTTCACCACTAGTGCATAGAATCACGAGTGGAAAAGATTCTAATGATCCTCCCTGATGACCGCGACTTGGACTATGTGCTGCGCGCTGCTGCCAGGCTGCAGCGTATTGTGCCTGACGCCGTGCTGGTGGGCGGGACGGCCGCGGCCGAGTTCGCGCACCATCGGGTTTCGTTCGACGACGATCACGTCGTCGCCGATCTGCGCGATCGGTTCGATGTTGTGCTCGGCGACCTCGAGGACACTGAGGGATGGATCACGGCGCGTGTAAAGCGGCCGGTCCTCATCCTCGGTAGCCTGGACGGTGTGGAGACCGGCGTCCGAAACCTCATCCGCCAAGTCCCGCTGGAGGTCGAAGTCCACGAGACCGTCCACGGTCCGATCCGGGTTCCGACACTGCACGAGATGATCCGTATCAAAGCATGGCTGGTGCTCGTGCGCAATGCGACTCGGGACTACCTGGACCTCGCGGCGCTCGCCGACCGCGTCGGTCCGGAAGCCGCTGACGTGTTGCTCGGGATCGACGCGTATTATGCGGATCAACAGGGATCCGGCGGGGAACGCGTCGCCCTCCAGCTCGCGCGCCAGTTGGCAGAGCCACGACCTTACGACCTGTCAGAGGTCGATCTTCAGCACTACCGGCGCCTGCAACCGCGGTGGCGCAACTGGACTACGGTG
>JBDSIP010000073.1:0-12365 GCA_039917915.1 Thermoflexales bacterium | reverse complement strand
CTGCCGCCGGTGGAGATCCTCTTCATCGATCCGGATCCCGGCTTCTGGCCAATCCTGAGTTACGGCGGCAAGTGGAAGCCAGACACGCATGAGTACGACGTCACTCCGCCCAAATACGGCGCCGATGTGGACGAGCCATTGGCATCTCAAATCGCTGATCTGGCCAAGCGCGCCTTCCAGGTATTGGGCTGCCGCGACTACGCCCGGATCGACTTCCGGGTGAGCGAGGACGGTCAGCCGTGGATCATCGAGATCAATCCCAACCCGGATATCAGCCCCGAGGCGATGCTGTCCGGCAACTTGCAGTCGGGCGGGATCCTTCACAGCGACTATGTCGTCGACCTCACCCGCCGGGCGGCCGCGCGGGGCGGTTGAATGCCGCTGGGTGCCAACGCGAACATCTCATCGGAAAGGCGATGATCTCCTCTGGTTTTCACCACAACGGTGCACAGAAACCAGGAAGCAATTTGTGACGCTCGGCAGCGCACCGGGCCGATAATCAGGGCTGATGAAAGCCATCCCAAAACCCCGGCGCGCGGCGCTGTTCATCACTTGCATCATCGACAATTTCTTCCCCGACGTCGGCGATGCATGCGTTGAACTGATCGAACGCGCGGGCGCCGCCGTCGACTTCCCGCCTGATCAGATGTGCTGCGGGCAGCCTGGATATAACGGAGGATTCCAAGCCGATGCGCGGGCGGTCGCCGGGCGCTGGCTGGATGCCTTCCGCGATGCCGAGTATGTCGTCACTCCGTCGGGCTCATGCGCGGCCATGGTCCGCCACGAATACCCGGTTCTGTTCAAGGGCACGCCCCGCGAGGCCGAGGCTCTACGCCTGGCACATCGCACCTTCGAGTTGTCCGAGTTCCTGGTCGATGTGATGGGGATGACCGACCCCGGGGCCAACCTGCCCCACCCCGTGCGGGCCGCCATCCACGACAGTTGCCATGGCCTGCGCGAACTCGGCATTTCCAGCCAGCCCCGGACCCTGCTCGCCAGGGTCGGCAATCTCTCGCTGGCCGAGCTCCCCGGCCACGACCAGTGTTGCGGGTTCGGCGGGCTGTTCGCGATCAAGATGAGCGCCATCAGCGGCGCGATGCTTGGCGAGAAAATCGGCGCCATTGATGCCCTGTCCGGGGTCGACGTCATCATCGCCGGCGATGCCTCGTGTCTGATGCACATGAACGGCGGGCTCAGTCGGCGCGGGTCGAAACGGCGCGTTATTCATCTGGCCGAGGCGCTGACCGGCCGGATCGCCCCGCTGCCATGAGCACGCCTTACAAATACGCCTTCTCCAACGCGGCGTTTGTCGCCCTCAAAGACATCCAGCTCCAGACTGCCCTCGACCGCGGGATGACCCGGGCCGTCAATGGCCGGGTCGCGGCCATGGGCGAGACCACCGACGCGCCCGGCCTGCGCCAGCAAGCCCGGCGATCCCGGCTCGATGCCCTCGCTCGCCTGCCCGAGCTGCTCGAACAGTTCGAGGCGGCCGTGACCGCCAATGGCGGGCACGTGCTGTGGGCGGAAAACGCGGCCGAGGCCAACGCGCTGCTTGTTGACCTGTGCAAGCGCGAAAACGTCACCCGGATCACAAAAGGCAAAAGCATGGTTTCCGAGGAGGCCGGGGTCAACCACGCCCTCGAACAGGCCGGCATCGATGTCGTCGAGAGCGATCTTGGCGAATACATTCTGCAGCTCGCCGGCGAGCCGCCCAGTCATATCGTGTTTCCAGTCGTTCACAAGACCCGCCAACAAGTCGCAACGGTGCTGCAAAACACTCTGAACATGCCGCCGACCGATGATCCCGAAAAGATGACCCGTTTTGTGCGCGGGGTCATGCGCGAGAAGTTCCTGGCCTCAGAGCTCGGGATCAGCGGGGCCAACTTCGCGGTAGCTGAAACCGGCGCGATCGTGACCTGCGAAAACGAGGGCAATAATCGGCTGTCGACAAGCACGCCTCGGATTCATCTTGCCATCGTCGGGATCGAGAAGGTCCTGGCCACGATGGAAGACCTGGGCACCCTGATACAGCTTCTGCCGCGCAGCGCCACGGGCCAGCGCATCACGGTCTACAACAACATCATGACGGGGCCGCGCAAGCCCGGCGAAAAGGACGGCCCCGAGGCGTTCTACGTGCTGCTGCTCGACAATGGACGATCGCGCATCCTGGCCAGTGAATATGCCGAGAGCCTGGCCTGCATCCGCTGCGGCGCGTGCATGAACATCTGCCCGGTCTATCAGAACGTCGGCGGACATGCTTATGGCGCGGTCTACCCCGGGCCCATCGGCTCGATCGTGACCCCTCTGCTGAATGGCCTGTCGACCGCGCCCGAACTGCCCCAGGCGAGCACCCTGTGCGGCGCGTGCCAGGCCGCCTGCCCGGTCGATATTGCCATCCCAGCCATGCTGCTCAAGCTGCGGCGCGACCTGAATGACACCAGGCAGACCGGCGCTTTTTGGCGGATCGGGATGCGGGTCTGGCGAATGGGGATGCGCTCGAAGGCGCTGTATGACCTCGGCACCGTGGCGGGACGTATCGTCACCCGGCTGCTTGCCGGCAAATCAGGCGTGCTGCGCCGGTTGCCGGCCCCGCTCAGCGGCTGGACCGACAGCCGCGACTTCCCCGCCCTCAGCCGCGAGCGCTTCCGCGACCGCATGGCTCGAAGGGGCAAGACCCGATGAGTGCCCGCGACGCCATCCTAAACCGCCTGCGAAAAACGGTGGCCAATGGGCCACCAGTTGCGCTGCCCACGGCGGCCCCGCGTGTGCCGGTCACCCGGATCGACGACGCTTCCGGCCCGGCCCTGCGCGCGCGCTTCGCGGCCGAGCTCGAGCGCGTGCGCGGGCGGCTCCACCCAGCCGCAAACGAGGCCGAAGCGCGATCTGCCCTGGCGGCCATTTTGCGCGGGTGCGCGGCAAAGCGCATCGCGGCCTGGGACGATGTGCCGTTAACGGGCTGGGCCGATACATGCGCGGCGTTGGGCGTGAGCAGGGTCGGGGATGATCGGGCCGAGGCGGCGACGGCCGACATCGGGCTCACCGGCTGCGACGCGGTGATCGCCGCCACGGGCACGCTGGCCCTTGAAGGCGGGCCGGGGCGCTCGCGCCTGGCTTCGCTGCTTCCGGCAGTTCATGTCGTCATCGCCCGCGAGCGACAGCTCGTCCCGCGGCTTGAAGACTATCTCGATCAAAAGCGCGTGGAAGGCAATGCGGTTTATCGCCGCGGCAGCGCCCTCACGCTGGTCACCGGCCCGAGCCGAACAGCCGACATCGAGATGCAGATCGTCTACGGCGCGCATGGGCCGCTGGAATTGCACGTGATCCTGATCGCCGAATGAACAACGTCCTGGACTACGAACGCGCCGCCAGTTCCCTTTCCAATCCTGGCCGCGCCCAGCGCCTTTCAGCGCCTCGCCCACCCGGACGGCGAGCTTGCGACGGCTCGCGCGACAGCGACGCTCGGCACGATCATGACCCTGAGCACATACGCGACGACCTCGCTCGAGGATGTCGCAAAGGCCTATGGCGCGCCCAAAGTCGGCGGGCGCTGGTTCCAGCTCTACGCCCAAAAGGATCGCGGCATCACCCGGCGGCTCGTCGAACGGGCCCAGGCCGCGGGCTACACGGCCATTGTGCTGACTGTCGATCTACCCATGGCCGGCAAACGCGAGAGCGATCAGCGCACACCGCTGCGCTTCCCCGAGGGGATGCGCATGGCTAACAGGGCGTTTTGCGCAGCGACGACGCAGCACGCGCCCTCGATCACGGTGCGCGCGGCATCATCGTTTCCAACCATGGCGGACGCCAGTTGGACTACGCCGTTGCCGGAATCACCGCCCTGCCCGGGGTTGCCGCAGCGGTGGCCGGGCGCGCACCAGTGCTGATGGACGGTGGGATCCGGCGGGGTACGGACCTGCTCAAGGCGCTCGCGCACGGCGCGCAGGCTGTGCTGCTCGGGCGGCCCGTGCTGTGGGGGTTGGCCAGCGGTGGCGAGGCCGGCGCGCGGCAAGTGTTTAAGTTGTTGCGCGACGCGTTGAGCGTGGCAATGGCCCTGGCGGGCTGCCCTGACCTGAAGTCGATTACGCCCGACTTGATTGCCCGTTAAGCCAGTATTCAATCAGAATCGACATCCCCCGCCGTAGCTGACGCCGGGGCGGGGGATGTCGATTCTGAAAACTCTACGACGCGGCAGGTGGGGCGGGAATCACGGCCACGGCCCGATTCGTGCGATAGGCCTGGGTGGTCGATATGTTGGCGTGGCCGAACCACTCCTGCACGCGCCGGGCATCCACGCCCTCATCCAGCATATGCGCGGCCCGCGAATGGCGCAGGGTGTGCGGGGTCACGTCTCCATCCAGGCCGGCGGCACGGGCATGGTGGCGGGTCATCAGCCACACCGCCTGGCGGGTGAGCGCCGCGCCCGACGGATTGAGAAACACCGCGTCCGAAGGAGTATTGCCCAGGAACTCAGACCTGCCACCGGCCAAATAAGCGCGCAAGGCTGCGACGGCTTTTGGGCTGATGGGCGCCACGCGTGGCCGGCCCGCCCGGCCCACACAGCGGGCTTCGCCACGATCTAGGTCGAGATCGCTCATCTTAAGCGCAATCGCTTCTGACACCCGCATGCCGGTGGAGTAGAGAAACTCCAGCAGGGCCCGATCACGCGCCGCTCTTTGCGGCGAGACGCTCGTCGGCGCGTCAATTAAACGCACGGTCTCATCCTGGGTCAAGGTCCGAGGCGCCTTGCGCTCGATGCGCGGCGCGCGCATATCCGTCGCCGGATTGAGGGTAGCGATGCCGCGCTTATGCATCCACGCAAACAGCGTCTTCAATGCCGCGATCTTCCGGGCGACCGTGGCGCTGGAATAGCCGCTGCGAATCTGGCCGATGTAGGCCGAAATATGTTCCTGCGTGACGGATGACCATCGCGCCTCGGAATCAAGGGTGGCCTCCAGATGGCGGCAAAACTGACTGAGGTCGTTGCGATACGCGAGTACGGTGTTTTCCGCTGATTTCCGTTCCAGGCGCAGCATGGCCAGGAACTCATCGACGGTAGTGTACCAGTTCATAACTAACAAACCCAATTATACGTCGATATAATTCTCTCGTTATGCCAACGCTCAAAATCCTGATTCCGGAGGACCTGTCGGCTGCCGGCCTCGAGTTGCTGGCGGCTGACCCCGCGGTCGTGGTGAACACCCACAAGAAAATGCCGCGAGCCGAGTTGCTTGCCCAAATCGGCGACTACGATGCCCTGATCGTCCGAAGTGAAACCAAGGTTGACGCCGAGGTTATCGCGGCCGGCAAAAAACTAAAGGTCGTCGGCCGGGCCGGGATCGGCGTGGACACCATCGACGTGGAGGCCGCCACCCGACGGGGCATCATCGTAATGAACACGCCCCAGGCCAACACGACTGCTACTGCGGAGCACACCCTGGCAATGATGCTGGCGATGGCACGGAACATCCCGCAAGCGGATGCATCGCTGCACCGGCTCGAATGGACGCGCTCAAAATTCATGGGTGTCCAGTTGCAGGGCAAGACCCTTGGGGTGGTCGGCCTCGGCCGGGTCGGCACCCAGGTCGCGCGCCGGGCCCAGGCTTTCGGGATGGAAGTCGTCGCATACGATCCCTATGTCAGCGAAGAAATGGCTCGGACCAACAAGATTACTCTGTTGGATTTGGATGAGGTCCTGGCCCAGAGCGACTTTGTGACCTTGCATTCGTCGCTGACCGCGGGCAGCCGCGGTTTGCTCAACGCCGAGAAGATCGCCCGAATGAAACCGACGGCGCGGGTAATCAATGTCGCCCGCGGCGCATTGATCGACGCGGATGCGCTCTATACGGCGCTGACGACCGGCAAGCTCGCCGGCGCGGCGCTCGACGTGTTCGAAGACGAGCCGCCCGGCGATCACCCGCTGCTCAAGCTGCCCAACGTTGTGGTGACGCCTCATCTGGGCGCCAGCACGGTGGAAGCGCAGCGGGACGTCTCGATGCAGATGGCCGAGCAGATCCTGGATTGCCTGCACGATCGGGATGTCCGAAATGCGGTGAACTTCCCGCCAATCGATCCACTGGCCCTGCCGGTCGTGCGCCCATATCTCCGCCTGGCCGAAAAGCTTGGGGCGCTCCACGCCGGCTTGCTCGAGGGCAGGCTCTCGCGGGTCGAGGTTGAATATCGGGGCAGTGACATCAGCCCGCACGCCAAGCCGCTGACGGTCGCATTGCTGCGCGGCCTGCTCGCGCCTGTGCTCGGGATGGAGCGGGTGAACTACGTCAATGCGCCCATCATCGCCAGCGAGCGCGGCATCATCGTGTCGCAGGCGATGAACCTCGTAAGCTCGGACTACACGAACATGATCTCGTGCCGTGTGACTGCGCTCGGCGACGATAACCGCGAGGAGACGCGGGTCATTGCAGGCGTGCTTTTTGGCGGCCATCAGCCCCGGATTGTGCAGATCGATGGCTTCCGGATCGACGCGGTCCCCGATGGTCAGTTGCTGATCGTGTCGTCGCGCGACGTCCCGGGCGTGATCGGCCGGATCGGAACGATCCTGGGCGCCAACTACGTCAACATCGGCGAGTACCGCCTCGGGCGCACCCATGCCGGTGATCGGGCCATGTCGGTGGTCAACCTCGATGGGGTCGTGCCAGAGTATGTGCTCAAAGCGTTGCGCGATCTGCCCGAGGTGATCTCGGTCCGGCAGATGAGCCTGTAGGCCGGCGATGGATGCTGAGCGCTTCGTCGTGGACCGCGTGCGCCGAATGTCGGCCTACGCGCCCATCACCCCTGTCGAATCCATCGCCCGCCGCATCGGCGCGGCGGCCGACGATATCGTCAAGTTGGACGCGAACGAGAATCCGTACGGCCCGAGCCCGCGCGCGATCGCGGCCCTGGCCCACCTGAGCGACGCGCATCGCTATCCGGATCCGGACCAGAGCCGGCTGCGCGCGGCGATCGCAAGCTTCACCGGGCTCCCGGCCGAGAACCTGATCTGCGGCGCGGGCGCCGATGAGCTGCTCCAGCTCGTGGGGATGGCCTTCATCGAGCCCGGGGATGTTCTGATTGATCTGCCGCCGACGTTCGGGATGTATCGCTGGGTGGCCGACATCACCGGCGCGGCATACGTGGCGGTCCGGCGTGACGCCGCATTCCGGCTGGATCGGCCCGCAATCGAGCAGGCGGTGGCGGATCATCCGCGGGCCAAACTCATGTTCGTCACCCATCCCAACAATCCTGATGGCGCCCTGTCGGACGAAAGTGATCTGCGCGCACTCGCGGCGTTGCCCATTATTCTCGTTATCGACGAAGCGTATATCGATTTCGCGGCGCGTCCAAGCCTGGCGCGTTGGGCGCTTGACCGGCCCAACGTGATTGTGCTGCGCACCTTCAGCAAGCTGGCTGGCCTGGCCGGGATGCGCGCCGGGTACGGGGTGTTCCATGCCAGCATCGCCGTCCATCTGTGGAAGCTTAAACAGCCGTATACCCCGACGGCGGCAACATCAGCAGCGCTCATCGCCGCGCTGGAAGATCCGGGCCATCTCGAAGACACTCGCGCGCTGATCGTCGCGGAGCGCGAACGCCTGCGCGCCGGATTGGCCGGGCTGGGCTGGCTGGCGCCCTACCCGTCCGAGGCCAACTTCCTGCTGTGCCGGATCGTGGGCGGGCAACCGTCGGTCGCCGGCGTCAGCGCGGGTCGCGCCCTGCGCGATGCGCTCGAGGCGCAAGGCGTCATGGTCCGTTACTTTGATCGAGAGGGCCTGCGGGACTGCATCCGGATCAGCGTCGGCCGGCCGCAGGACACCGACGCGCTCCTGGGCGCGCTCAAGCGTGTCGCCGGTCAATTGGCCTGACCAAAAACTCCAAACAGAACCTGTATCCCGAGACGATATCCCCCGGCTTGGCCGGGGATATCGTCTCGGAAAATGGTCTTGGTAACGCTTCTGAGGGAGAATTGAGACATGAGCCGAATTGCCCAGATCCACCGCGCAACGCATGAGACCGAAGTGCTGATCGACCTGAACGTCGATGGGAGCGGTGTGGCCGATATCCAGACCGGGCTCGGCTTCTACGATCACCTGCTCCACCACGTCGCCCATCACGGGTTGTTCGACCTGCGCATCCGGGCCACAGGCGATCTACATATCGATGAACATCACACGGTGGAGGATGTTGCCATCGCGCTCGGCCAGGCGTTTGACAAAGCGCTCGGCGACCGGGCCTGGATCGCCCGGATGGGCGACGCGTTTGTGCCGATGGACGAAGCGCTCGCCCATGTCGTTGTGGACCTGAGCGGACGGCCGTATGCCGTCTTCGAAGGCGCGTTCGGGACACCCCAGGTCGGCCAGCTTGCGACGAGCCTGATCCCGCACGCGCTCGAAAGTCTGGCCACCCACGCCCGGATGAATCTACACACCCGGGTGCTGTACGGCCGGGACGACCATCACAAGGCCGAGGCAGTCTTCAAGGCGTTTGGCCGGGCGCTGGATGGCGCCGCCCGGATCGATCCGCGCCGAACGGGCGTGCCATCCACCAAAGGCACCCTGGGATGATCGCCGTCATAGACTATGGCGCGGGGAACCTGCGCAATGTATGCAAGGCCCTGGACCGGGTGGGCGCAAATCTAACGCTGACTGCAGACCCGCGCGAGATCGAGCGGGCGGACAAAGTCGTGTTGCCCGGAGTTGGCGCCTTCGCCGATTGCATGATGGGGCTGCAACAACGCAACCTGATCGAACCCTGTCTCGAGGCTGCTCATTCCGGGCGGCCATTTCTCGGCATCTGCGTCGGGATGCAACTTCTCTTCGACGTCGGCGAGGAGATGGGCGAATGGCCTGGGCTGGGGCTCATCCCCGGGCGGGTCGGGCGCTTTGACTTCACGAAGATCGCGGGCGAAACGCGCCTGCCGATTCCCCATATCGGTTGGAATCATGTGCTGTTGGATCAGCCGGACCACCCGCTGGTCGCAGGCGTGTCACCCACCGGCTACGCGTATTTTGTGCATTCGTATCATGCGCGGGGCATGCCGCCGGCCAACGTCGTCGCCAGCACCGAATACGGTTACGCGTTTCCGGCGGTCGTGGCGCGCAACAACGTGTTCGGCATCCAATTTCACCCGGAGAAAAGCCAGGCCGTCGGATTGCAGATGCTCCGCAATTTTGTAACGCTATGACATTCACCCTGTTTCCCGCCATAGACCTGCGCGCAGGCAAGGTGGTCCGCCTGCGCCAGGGAGACCCGGCGCGCCAGACGGCCTACAGCGACGACCCGGCCGCTGTAGCCGCGCGCTGGACGGCCGCCGGCTCGAACTGGATTCACGTGGTCAATCTGGACGGCGCACTGGGCGACGCTGCCGCGGCGGCCGTCAATCTGGCTGCCCTCAGCACGATTGCCCGCTCGACCTCGGCCCAGTTGCAGGTAGGCGGCGGATTGCGCAGCCTCGACGATCTGCAGGCGGCATTTGACGCCGGCGCGACCCGGGCCATCATCGGGACTGCGGCGGCTGAGCATCCGGAGTTGATCGAAGCCGCATTGGCTCGCTTTGGCGCGGAGCGGATTGTGGTCGGGTTGGATTCGCGCAACGGCCTGATCGTCACACGCGGCTGGCAGACCGCGACCGAGATTACGGCCGGGGATCTCGGCTGCCAGATGCGCGAGCTTGGCGTCATCCACGCGCTCTACACCGAGATCGGGCGGGACGGAATGCTGAGTGGACCGGCGGCCGAAATGACCGCGGCGGTCGCCCAATGGACGGGTCTGAGCGTCCTGGCTTCAGGCGGGCTGCGCAACCTCGATGACGTGCGTGAGCTGCTGCTATATGCGCCGCGCGGCGTAGCCGGCGTCGTGGTCGGCCGCGCGCTCTATGAAGGCACGCTCGATCTGCGCGAAGCGCTGGGCCTGATTGCGAGGAGCGCCTGAGCATGCTGGCGAAACGGATCATCCCGTGTTTTGACGTCGCCAACGGCCGGGTGGTAAAAGGCGTGAAGTTTGTCGATCTTCGCGACGCGGGCGACCCGGTCGAACAAGCCGCGATTTACGACGCCGAGGGCGCCGACGAACTGGTGTTTCTGGACATCCTGGCATCGCATGAGTCGCGCGGGACCACGGTCGAAATGGCCCGGCGGGTCGCCGACGCGGTCTTTATCCCCTTCACGATCGGGGGCGGCGTGCGCGGGCCGGAGGACTTCCGCACCTTGCTGTTGTCCGGCGCGGACAAGTGCAGCATCAACAGCGCGGCGGTCCGCAATCCTGATCTCATCAACGAGGCGGCCTGGAAGTTTGGGGCGCAGTGCGTTGTGCTCGCCATCGACGCGAAACGCGACGAGAGCCTGAACACGGGCGCCGGCGGGTGGCGGGTCTACGTGAATGGCGGGCGCGGGCCGACCGATCTTGAGGCAGTCGCCTGGGCGATCGACGCCGAGCGGCGCGGCGCGGGCGAGATCCTGCTGACAAGCATGGACACCGACGGCATGCAAAGCGGATACGACCTGCCCCTGCTCCGGGCGATGCGCGAAGCGGTCAACATCCCGATCATCGCCTCGGGCGGCGCGGGCACGCTCGAGCACTTCTATGAGGCCGTGGACGCCGGCGCAAGCGCAGTCCTGGCGGCCTCGGTCTTTCACTACAAGACATTCAGCATCCACGACGTAAAGGCTTATCTGGCAGCCAGAGGCGTGGCCGTGCGCATAACGTGATGGCGAGAATTGAGCTGTATTTTTGGGAACGGTATCCCCGGCTTCGCCGGGGGATACCGTTCCCAACCACAAAATGACATGATCGACTTAAGGTTTGACAGCAACGGCCTGATCCCGGCGGTCGCGCAAGACGCGACGACCGGGCGGGTGCTGATGGTGGCCTGGATGAACGCTGAAGCCGTGCGCCTCACCCGCGAGACAGGTGAAGCCTGGTTCTGGTCACGCAGCCGGCAGGCGCTGTGGCGCAAGGGCGAGACCAGCGGAAACGTGCTGCGGGTGCGCGAGATCCGGGCGGACTGCGACGCCGACACGCTCTTGATGCGGGTCGACCCGGCCGGGCCGGCCTGCCACACCGGGCGCGAAAGCTGCTTCTGGCAGGGGCTGGACGGCGAGACCCTGGAGACACCGCCGGACGCAGGCTTCCTGGATACGTTGGCCAATGTAATTGCCTCGCGGCGCGGGACAGACCCGGAACGCAGCTATACCGCGCGTCTCTTTGCCAGCGGCCGGCATAAAATCGCCCAGAAGGTGGGCGAGGAGGGGCTTGAAGTCGCGATGGCGGGTGTGGCCCAGGACGACGAGCGCGTGCTGGACGAATCAGCCGATCTGCTCTACCATTTGCTGGTCCTCCTTGATGAGCGCGGTCTGCCTTTCAAGGAGTTATTGGGGCGGCTCGCGGCGCGGCACACGGAACGCTAGCGGCGTCGCAGTGGGTATCGTCGGACAAATCACTGATGCGATAATACGGCGCATCAACACAAGCGGATCCGCAAAGGACGTTAAATGGCAATCCTCGCTGACAAAAACACTCGACTCATCGTGCAAGGCATCACCGGCCGCGAAGGCGATTTTCACGCCCGGGCGATGCACAAGCATTCACCCATCATCGTGGGCGGCGTGACGCCCGGCAAGGGCGGTCTGGCCCTCGACTACGACGGAAGCAAGATCCCGGTCTTTGACACGGTCGGACAGGCTGTGCGCGAGACTGGCGCGACGGCGACGGTGATCTATGTGCCGGCCAAATTCGCGCCCGACGCGATGATGGAAGCCGCCGACGCGGGTCTCAAGTTCATCGTATGCATCACCGAGGGCGTGGCCGTCCTTGACATGATCAAGGTCCGGGCCTATCTCGACACGAAAGCCGCAACCCTGCTCGGCCCGAACTGCCCCGGCCTGATCACGCCCGGGCAGGCCAAGATCGGCATCATCCCGGCCAACATCTGCGAGCCAGGTTCGATCGGCATCGTGTCGCGCAGCGGCACCCTGACCTAGGAAGCGATCGCAGCGCTCACCCAGGCCGGGTTTGGCCAGAGCACGGTCGTTGGGATTGGCGGCGACCCGGTGCGCGGGCTGGACTTCCTCGAGGTCATCAAGAAGTTCAACGATGATCCGGAGACCGAAGCCATCATCATGATCGGTGAAATCGGCGGTGACAAAGAAGAGGAAGCCGCCGCATGGGCGAAGGACAACGTGAAGAAGCCGATCGCCGCCTTCATCGCCGGCGCCACCGCGCCTCCCGGGCGTCGCATGGGTCACGCCGGGGCGATCGTCTCCGGTGGCAAGGGAACGGCCGAGGGAAAAATCGCCGCGCTCAAAGAGGCCGGCATTGCCGTCGCCGAAACACCCGCGGTGATGGCGGAGACGCTGCTCAGGCGCTGGGGCAAGTAGCCG
>JBDSIP010000072.1:0-6307 GCA_039917915.1 Thermoflexales bacterium | reverse complement strand
CCTCCCCGCCCCGGCGTACGCCGGGGCGGGGAGGTCGTTTCCAATTGGCTCAGTCGGCCAGGCCGCTGACGTCTTCGGCGACCATGGCAGCGGCGCCAAAGTCCTTCGGCTGGCGGTGCTGCTCAGGAGTATTGACGAACTTCGTGACCGCGTCTTTTGTGTTCAGCACGCCGAGGCGGGTGAAGAGCAACTCGAAGCGCTCGCCCAGCGCATGCCTCACCTTGGTCCGCTCTTCCTCGCCGAGGTGCCACATTTGCTTCTTGAACGGCCCGATGGCCTTCTTGCGGGTCTTGTAAAGGAACTGCTCGTCGGTGTCCTTCGGTTTGCGCTCATCGATGGCGTTCGTGAACAGCCAGGCGTTGATCTCGGCATTGAATTCGGGCGGAAGCTGATCGAAGAGCATGGTCTGGAAGGCCGTGGCGAGGTGCACCTCGATGGCTTGCGCCTCGACGAACTTGCCGAAGGCCGCCTCGGGCAGGGTGCTGGCCCCGTGCTGGACGGCCCCGCCCATCCCGTGGTTGCGCGCCTCGACCGACAGATCATGAAGCGTCTTAAAGTCGATGGTGACCTCGGCGATCGTGCCATCGGGAAGAACGACGCCGCCGTGCGAAGTGCCGGTCTGGATGCTGATCTTGCTGATGCCGGGCTTGTGCTTGATGAGGGGCTCGTAGCCTTCCATGAAGGCGCGCATCTCATGGATGTCGCTGTTCTTCTGGCCGACCTCGCCGATTTCGCCGCCCAGCGAGACAATGATGCCCTTGGGGGTGCGCTCGCGGATGAAGTCGCTGAACATCGCGCACAGCTCAAAATTGAGGCGCTGTTGTTCGAGGAGGGTGGGTTTGCTCAGATCGACCAGGGTGGAGGGATCGATGTCGATGTTATAGAAGCCGGCGGTCAGGGCGTCTTCCATGAGCTTCTTCAGCGCGCTGATCTCAGCATCGCGGGTGGCCGGGTCGGAGTACTTCCTGGCATTCACCTGGAAGTGGTCGCCCTGAATAAAGAGCGGCCCGCGGAAGCCTTCCTTAATCGCCGCGGCGAGCAGCACGCAGACATATTCCTGCGGGGTCTGGTTCGTATAGGTCATCTCGCTGCGGGCGATTTCGAAGATGAAGGCGCCCACATTGTGGCGGACGACGGCGGCCAGCGCAGCGCGGGCCGAGTCATAGGCCATGCCGCGGATGTTCATGGCCGGGGTGGTGAAGGTGTGGGGGAGTTTTCCCGCGCCTCGGGCCACATACAGTTCATGGATCGAGCCGGGCCGGATGCCAAGGGTCTGGGCCGTCTCCCAAATCAGCCAGCGCGCGCCGGCCTTGCGTTCGTCGTCGCCAAAGACGGCGAGCGAGACAAGCGCGTCGATGCCGCGCTCGCGCAGCACTTTTTCATCGCGGACGATAACGCGGCCGGCCTTGACCTCAAGGGCATTGCTGGCGGCTACTAACAGGGTTTGGAGAGTGTCAGTCATGATTGTTGACCTTACTCTATCACCTGATTTTTCGCGCCGGCCAAGTGTCCAACCATGTGGCCATTCTTCTCCACCAGGTCTACGCTTTCTCGTCGAGGTAGACCGGATCGAGGGGCGCGTCGCGGCCGAGCAGGGCCAGGGTTGCCTCGAGCACCCGCCGCTGCTGGGCAAGGTCGTTTGGCCGACCGATGGTCGAACCCCGGCCCAGTTTCGTATACGTTGCGCGGGGCGGTTTGATCGGTATCGTGCGATCCGCGTTCCAACTCGTTAGCGTTGTGGCGACGCCAAGCATTTCAAGCGCGCGGGCAATCAGTCCGACGGACTGAACGCAGAGCGGTCAGGCAGGCACGAGCAGCGCGGCGTCGGCGCCTAGAACCTTGACCTCGCGCACGATGGCGGGAATCGTTTCATCGATGACGCGATCGAGCGCCGGCTGATATCCGCCAAAGCTGATGAAGTCGTCGGCAAGCGCGCCGATGGCGCCGGCGCTGACCATCTCATCAAGTCGACGAATGGGCATCAAGACATCCGGATCCGCATCGACGGCGGCATGATCATAGTGATCGTGGGCGTAGGCGATCGCGCTGATTGGCGTGCAGACCGAGATGCGGCGAATCGTGTAGTCGCCGTAAGGATTGGCCGCATCAAAGGGCGCCTGCGATGCGGGCAGGTAGGCGCCGGCGGACGAGATCAAGACCAGTCGGGACTTGCCCAGGTCGATGGCCTTGCCGCTGACGGGATGCGCATTGGCAGGCCGTTGATAGCGTTTCCAGTCGAGCTTGCCGGTCGCCTCGGCTGTCGCCAGCCAACCGGCGCGGAAGTTCGCCGTCCAGGCAGCGAGGTTTTCAAGAATGTCCATGGTGATTTCTTGATTATCGGCCCGTGAAATGTCGCGGCGTGGAAAACAACATGACGAACGCGACAGACCCCGCCCCGGCGTACGCCGGGGCGGGGTCTGTCGCTTTCGTCAACGGGCTGGATAGGCGATCAGGCCGGGACCGCGACGCGGCTGACCCGGCGCTGCGACAGAGTTGCCATCAGCGCATTGCGCCGATTGCGGCGGGCGACGGCCATGCCGACGATATTGCTGATCGCCTCGCCATAGGAATATCCGGCGGCGCGGCAACCGCCGACGAATCCGCCATCGGAGGTGATGTCGGGATTGGGATTGACGTCGACGACATACGGGCGCTCGACGCCTTGAGCGTCGGTCTCGATGCGCAGATCGACACGGGCATAGTCGCGGCAGCCGAAAGCGCGATAGGTGCGCAGTGCAATGTCCTCGATCTCCGCGCGAAGCGCCTCGCTGACGACGGGCTGCTCATTGACCGGGGTGGTGTTCCACTCCAGGCTGTTGGGCGTCCACTTGCTGTCCCACGTCACCATCTGATGCAGGGGATCAGGGATCGCTGAGAAGTCGATCTCGCGAAGCGGCAGCACGCGCGGACGGCCATTGCCCCAGATCCCAACGTTGATCTCGCGCCCGGCGATGAAACGCTCGACGATCGATCCCTCGTTGAAGTTTTCGGCGATGTGGGCGACTCTGGCGCGCAGCGCCTCCACCGAGTGCACGACGGCATCGCGCGTGACGGCGGCCGAACAATGCTGAGCGATGGGCTTGACGATGGCCGGGAAGTGATTCCATTCAGTCACATCCGCGGGTGACAGGAAGTCGCGGCCCTCGGGGGTTGGAATATTCCAGCGATCGAGCATGCGCTTGACGTGGCCCTTCTCAATCGACAGGCGCAGCGTCGCGGGAGGATTGCCGGTATAGGTGAAGCCCAACTCGTCCAGCTCCGCGCACACGCGCGCGTCGCCAGCAATCTCGTCCTCGATGGCCTCGACCCAATTGAAAACGATCCACTCGTTGGGATCGTAGTTTTCGAGACCGGGGCGAATGTCGTTCCAAAACTCGACAGCAACCGCAGTATGGCCGAGCGCATGCAGCCCGTCGAGCATCTCCTGCGTCTGCCGCGCGCCGTACTCAAGCTCTTCCTGAGTGCGCGACTTGTAGTAATTGAAGAGCACAATGACTGGCGCTTTATCCGTTCGCATTATCTTCACCTTGTATCACGTGCGCATTGTCCGTCCTAAATGACGGTTCGTCAATGCTTTCCCACCTTAAATCACCTTAAAACTTCGCCAGCAAGGCGATTTCAGGCGATGAAGGGGTGTTTTGTGATACTGAAACCCGCCGCGCGCGGGTTTTTGCGTCAGCGAAAGCGTCGCGAGAAGATATTGAGGTCATCGCCGTCGGCGTAGTAGCCCTCGATGACGGCGGCGCGGGCAAAACCCTGCGACTCATACAACCGTCGCGCGGGCGCGTACGGCGCGGTCGACGAGGTATAGATCACCATCAGCCGCCCGCTTTCGCGCATTGCGACGTCGACAGCCTCGCGCAACAGCGCCGCGCCGACGCCGCGTCCGCGCGACGATGGCAGCGCGCATACCCAGAAGAGATCCCAGGTGTCCTGGGTGAGCGATTCCAATCCAAAGCAGGCGAAGCCGACCATGCGCGGCGGCGTGTTGTCTTCACGGCGTTCCCAGCACGAGAGAAAGCGATAGCTGTCGCGGGTGAAGGGCCTGGCATAGGTCAGGGCGAACATCTCATCGACCGTGACGACATCAATCTCGTGAAAGAGACCCGAGTTGAGCAAGATCTCGCCGATGCGCTCGCGATCTCCCTCAACGCTGGGGCGCACCTCGACGTTCCCGGCGACAGCGATGGCTTTGGCGCGGGCATTCCGGCGCAGCGCGAATAGAAGAATGCGCTCGAGCATCTCTCCATAGCTCAGACCCGCGGCATGCGCGGCGATATAGAACCCGCCCGCATCGCTGACGTCGCAATTGGCGTTGACGTCATAGGCCAGCGGCCGGCCCAGACGATTCAGGCGCATATCAACGCGCCCGTAATCGCGAACACCTCCCGCCTTATACGCGGCGATGGCGACGCGCTCGATCTCGGCCTTGAGTTCGAGCGTGACCGGCGCGGGGCAGATCGCCGGGATTCTGCGATACGCCGCAGAGTCAGGCGTCCACTTGGCGTCGAAGGTGCACAGCCGGTCATGAATATCCGGGAACGCGTCGTAGGTCATCGTCGAAATGCCCAACACATGCGCCTCGCCGTTACCCCAGACTGACACGTTGTATTCGGCGCTGTCCAGAAACTCCTCGATGACGACGGGCTCTTTGAACTCAGCGATCACGTTCGCAGCCTGCGCACGCGCCTCGGCATCATTGAGGACCACCGACTGGCGAGTGATGCCATACGAGCAGTGCTCGGCAGCGGGCTTGATGATCGCGGGGTAGACGCTGAAGGTGGCGTCCTCGGCGTGCTCGACTTCCTTCCATCGGGGCGTCGGGACCTGATGCGCATCAAACAGGCGCTTCATCGAATCCTTGTACTGCGTCTCGTCGAGCGCCTGACTGGTCGAGCCCGTATAGATGTATCCGCGCGTCTCGAGGTAATCGGCCGCGGCAGCATAGTAGAAGGGCTGGCCGGGTGAGCCCTCGCACAGGTTCAGCACCACCCATTCCCCGGGCAGATAGGGCTTGAGGGCCGATTCGAGATCGCGGGCGACCTCGACCCGGCGCGTGATCCAGCCCAGCTCGGTCAGGGCCGCCTCGGCGCGGGTGACAAGGGCCCGGGTGTCGGTGACCTCCCACGGATGAACCTTTGTATCGATACCGTACAGGATGAGGACCGGGAGGCGATTCACGATGTCATATCATCCCGTAGCGCTTGAGCCCGGCGTCAAGGACCATATTGACGAGATCGGCATGAGTAAGCCCTTCGGCCTTTGCCATGAGGGTGAGATCGCTATTCGGCGCGATGCCGGGCAACCCATTGATCTCGAGGATGAACGGGTTGAAATCAGCGTCAAGCCGGAAATCGACCCGGGCGTAGTCGCGGCTGGCGGTGCACAGAAACACCTCGTGGGTGAGTTCGCGGATCTGATCGCTCAGCCCAGGGCGATAGTCATCGAGCGGGGCCGGGCATTTGTTCCGATAGTCGTCGTCGTATTCAACCTTGTGCAGGCTGCCGTAGACGGCGCCAAGCTCGGGCGGGTAGCCGCTGAAATCGACCTCGGTGATGGGAAAGAAATGGACATCTTCGCCGTTGCCGGTGAGCCCGCAAGTGATGTCCTTGCCATCGACGAAGGTCTCGACCAGGGCGGGCTGATCGTAGGCCTTGATCACCCACTCGACACGCTCGCGCAACTGCTTGCGGTTGTGGACGACGCTGTCGGCCTTGACCCCCATGCCCGTGCCCTCGTGCTTCGGTTTGACAAACAGCGGATAGCGGAAATCGGCGCGAATGGCATCGCCTGGTGTTCTGAACACCTGAAAGATCGGAGTGGGCAGACCGTGATAGCGCAGCACCTGTTTGGTCAGCGGCTTGTCCTGAGTGAGCGCGGCAGAGAGCGGACCCGGGCCTGTATAGCGGACATTGCCAATCATCTCGAGCAGGGCGGGCACCTGGGCTTCGCGGCTATCGCCGACGAAACCCTCGCAGGTGTTCAGGCAAATGTCGGGCTTGTGCTCGGCCAGCCAGGCGGCGAGATCGGGACCGCCCTCCTTGACGAGAACTTCGTGCCCGCGGGTGCGCAACGCATCAGCATACGACTGCCCGGTCTTCTCCGAGTCAAGATCGGCCAGCGCGTCGGCGGGAGCATTGGCCCGCCCGCGGACGACTTCGGGCGCGTTCCGAGCGAGATTGACGAGCAGGGCGACTTTGAAATTGCGTTTGAATGCCATGATTGCCGTGTGTATGCTAAGAACGCCTAACAAAACCAATCTTCGGAGGCGATATCCCCCGCCCCGGCGTACGCCGGGGCGGGGGAT
>JBDSIP010000071.1:0-6968 GCA_039917915.1 Thermoflexales bacterium | reverse complement strand
CCTGAAGGCCGCGCCTACAAATCGGAAGCTCAATCCCCTCCTCGTCCGCGACCACCATGTCGCCCGGGCCGACCGTCACCCCGCCGCAGACGACGGGCGTGTTGAGCGGCAAGGCACCCTCTTTGCCGCCCGGTATCGGAATCACTCCGCGCGCAAAGACCGGGAAACCGTTGGCCCGCGCCTCGGCCACGTCGCGGATCAGGCCGTCCACGACAAATCCCACGATGCCGCGCCGCTGGGCAACCGCGCATACGTTGCCACCGGCTACGGCGTAATCCAGATCGCCAGCCTGGACCACGATGACAGACCCGGCCGGAGCGCGGTAAATGGCCGCGTGAAGCATGAGGTTGTCGCCCGGCGCGCAGCAGACTGGAAACGCTGGACCCGCGATCCGGGGCATCCCCGGCCACAGCGGCCGGATGCCAAAATCCATGACGCGATCGCGGGGCAGGACATCGGAGAGCGTGGTCGGCGAAAGGTGGCGAAAGGCGGCAGAGTCAATCATTGGGAAATCAGTGTGAGCAAGCGCGTCAGCGTTCCGCTTTTGGCTGGAAGCTACCCCAAATACATCCGGCGAGATCATAATCCCCACGCTTCGCGCGGGGATTATGATCTCGCCCTTGTTTTTAGGACGACTTCGAGGAGGTCTCAGGCAACCACTCCGGCAGGCGCTCGCCGACCCGGCGCACGAACTCGGCATAAGCGCCGTCGGTAACGGCCTGATACGGCGGAAGCAAGCGCAGGGGCATGCTGGCATCCAGCGCTTTGGCCAGGGCCTTCTCGTATGCGCCGTCCATGTGGGCCTTCGCACCCGGAAACACCGCCCCGATCTCGGCCCCGCCACTGCCGACCAGCAACTCAAAAAGCTCCAGGGCCTCTGCCTGGATGCGAAAGAGGGTGGCCAGATCGCCGCGCACGCCGGCCTCGAAGAAGCGCACCCCCAGGGCCGGGTTCATCGTCGTCAGCGACATCAGGTAGCCGGGCGCGCCGACCTGGCAACCCTGCGGGTAGCCCAGCTCGGTGTAGAAGTGCCGCAGCATCGGGGCCTGGACCAGCAGGTCGCGCAGCATGACGATGGCGCTGGTCCCATTCTTGGCTCCGACAAGGTTGGGGTACTCCGCCGCGAGACGGGCATACTCGGCCGGAATCAGCACGCGACCAGCGCGCTGCAGGTTGTAGTGCACGAAGCTGGCTTGCGGAAAGCGGCCCAGTACCTCGGCGAAAAAGGTCGCCAGCTCGCGGTCGTTGAGAGGCCCCCAGCCCGGCAACGCAAACTGAAACACGGTCAGGCCGCGGTCGAGACAGCGCTCGATGCGCTCGATGATCGTGCGCGTCGACAGGCTGATCAACCCGATCATCGGGTGCGCAGCAGGCCCTTTCATCTCGGCATGAAAGAGGTCGACGATGGCGTCAAACTGGCGCTCGGAGACGGCGTAGCCCTCGCCTGCGGTGCCAAAGACATACATGTGCTGTATCCCAGCCCGCAGGTGCAGACGGATCTGCTCGCGGAAGATGTCGGCGAGGACCTCACCGTGCTCGTCCCACGGAACGCAGACCGCGCCCAGGATGACCCGTGGGTAACGGGGGGAGTCGATATGTTCGCTCAAGGTTGCTCAAGTGGAGAGACAGGCTACTTCGGCATCGCCCTTGCTCGCAAGTGTCGGCGGCAGCGCGACAATAGTCCGGGTCTGGCCTCGGAGGATGGTGTTGATTGCTCGCGCCTCGTTGGCGGGGCCGGGGATGGAGAGCATCATGGCATTCATCCGTTTGGCATTGACCGGATCGAGGACGTGAACCGAGGCCGGCGGGGCGCGCTTTGACTTGTCGTGAATGGATTGGGGTGGCATTGGATTCTCCAGATTGCGCAGGATTATCGTCGGGTTCGGGTTTTACGAGGCCCCGCCCCGCTTGAAGGGTCCGCGTCCGCGATTGATCACGACGACCGAGGCGAGGATGATGAGGGCCGGCGCGTCGATCTTGATCAGGCGGGCCATCAGGAACTGCGCCGATCCGGCGAAGACAATCGACGACATGGCCTGCGCTTCGGCTGGCCCGATCCCGGCGTCGCGGGCGAGCGCGCCGTAGATCATCCCGAACGGGGCCACGCCCAGCAGGATGGGCAGCACCGCCCGGATGCCGCCCAGAAATTCGCGGCGACGCGCGGCGGGAAGGATATCCGACATCGATGGGTTTTCCGGACGCGCTATCCCACGCCCCTGCGCGCGCCAGGGCGCGGGATAGCGCGTGACCAGGTTGCTTATATACGTTTGAAGGTGAAACCCGTGACCAGAATCAGGCTGGCCAGGACGATCGCCAGACCGGCCAAGACATTCCAGGTCAGCGGCTCGGCTCGGAAGGCCGCCCCCCAGATCACCCCAAAGCACGGGATGAGCAGCGCCACCATCTGGGTCCGGACTGCGCCGATGCGCTCGAATAGCCCGAAGAAAAGCAGGTAGGCGATGGCTGTTGAGACCACCCCGAACATAATCAGGATTGCCATCGTCGTCAGCGATGGCATGTGTTCCGGCGGCGCCGCCAGCGCGACCGGCGCAGAAAAGAGCGCCGCAAAAATCAACTGGCCGGTCGTAATCCGCAGGCTGCCCTCCCCCGGAAACCCGACCCGGGCCAGATTCGATGAAAAGCCATAGCACACGCATGAGGCCAGCGCGGCCGCAATCCCCAGCGCGGCCGGCCCGTCTATCTCAAACGGCACCCAGCCGATCAGAACCACCACCCCAATCAGGCCAAGCAGTATCCCGCCGATCTTGACCGGCGACAGGCGCTCGCGCAGCCAGACCGCCGCGATAATGGCGGCGAAGAGCGGGGTTGGCGCAAACAGAATCGCGGCCACCCCAACCGGGATCCGGGTGGCCGCAAATGCGCCCAGCCCGATCGGCAGCGCGGCATTGAGCAGCCCCATCAGGGCATATTGGGCGGGCCTGGCCCGCAAGGACGGCAGACTGCCCCGAAACCCGGAATACACAAGCATCGCGATGGCCGCGATCGACATACGCGCGCCGGTGATGAACCCCGCGCTCACGTCGACTGACGCAACGCGGACCAGGAGCGCCGTGGATCCCCAGAGCGCAGCCAATCCAAGGATCAACACCAAATCCCCAAAACTCATAGCGGGCTGATTGTAGCCAACTGCGCCTCAAATGTCGTCACAACGGATATCGTTGCAAGTAATGGCGTCATCCTCGTGATCGACAACGTGCTTCTGCCGGCTGCGGAGTAGACGATCTCAAGACCAGTTCTGAAAACAAATCAGGCCCGGCATTCCAAGGAATGCCGGGCCTGAACACAACTTGGTTTACTGTGGGCCGCGATTCCGCCACTTGTCCATGATCCGCTCGGGCGTCTTGTCCGCATCCGTCTCGCCTTCCTGCGCCTTGCGATACACCGTTACGCGATCGACCACCGCGGTTGTCCCCATCATCACCCACAGGATCGGCCCGAAGACCACCAGCAGCGGCGGGGCCAGCAGCGCGCTGGCAACAAGCAGGACGACCGTCAGCGCGAGCAGGATGAGGGTCATGAACGGATTGGCGCCCGCAATCAGAATCGCATTCCGTACGGCCGTCCGCCAGCGCTTGGTTTCCTGTTCGATGTAGAACGGAATGACAAACAACTGGATCGCCATCCAGAACACGCCGGCGGCCAGCCAGGCCCCGGCCACCCACATCGCCCACTGCGCATCGGGAAAGGCGTTGGGGTAGAAGAACACGTTGTAAATCAACAGGCCCGACACCAGGGTCGCGATTAACGTATAGAGCCAGGACATGCGCAGATTGACTTTGAACGCGCCAAAGAAATGTTCCCAGCGGATCGCGTATTCATTGGCGACCCGGTTGGCGACCCTATGCAGCGCCATCCAGGCCGGCGGCCCGGGCAGCGCGAGGGGAAAGGCGAGAATGAGCAGCGGCGCCGGCAGGGGCACCAGAAGCACTGCCACCACCAGCAGCGGCGCCAGGGCGATGGCGACAAACGTAATGGCGCTCATCGCGCCGAGGGGGAGCATTTCCTCCCAGATATTGCGCAGGGCGCGTCCGAAAAGCCTAAATCCAAGCATGTATTTCTATCCTATGTCCTAGAGTCACTAACAGAACCTGCTCCGGAGGCGGTATCCCCCGGCTTCGCCGGGGGATACCGCCTCCGGAAATCGGTTTTGATCGGAGTTCTTAGTTCGGTCCGATTGTAACCAACGGCGCGGCGGGCAGATCATCGACCTCCAAACGCTCCGTCCCGTCCGGCAGCGCTTTGTAGGTTCCCAACAGCAATTCCTGGCTCCGAGCCGCGCCTGCGGGTAACAGCGCATCGATGATCCGAGTGTGGGTGGCATCAGCCTGCCCGCCGCCCAAACGCCATTGGCTGGCGCGAGGCTCGATATCCCGCACCCGGCGCGCCCCTTCCGAGGGATACGTCTCCTGGCTGAGCACGACGACGCTGTAGCCCCAGCGCGCGGGATCACCCTCCCCCAGGGCCTCGAGCGGTGCTCTGACGATGACCCGGCCGCGGGCATCAACGGATGCGCGGACCCGAACCCGGTCGCGCAACGTCACCCCCGTCTCACCATCCGGGACAAACAGTTGCTGGTTCCAGCCTTCGATCCACAAGGCCGTCTCCCAGCCCATGCCTTTTGGAAGCGCCGCGTTGCGTCCTTCGAGCAGCGTCCGGCGGCCCGTGCCACGGCCCGGATCGCGATCGATGTAGATATCAATCGTTTGGATCGAAAGCCCGATCAAGGATCCCCACGGGTTTCGGATGGCCGCCCCAAGATCGATCCAGAAGATCAAGTCGGCGGAATCGCGCAGGATCGTCACCCGGCGCAGGTCGTACGACCCGGGTAGGAAGACGGCGTCCTCTGGATAGACGTAGCCGCCCGGGCCGTGGTCGTCGCCAGTTGGATCATCAAACCGGCCGACCAGGCGCGGCGTCCCGATATCGGGCACCACCATCGCGGCAACCGCGCCGCGCGGCAACTGGGTGACCGGCGCAGAATCGCGGCGCAGAACCGCCGCGAGCGCCAGGGTAGCATCGCTCTCGATGCCCAGCGCGTCCAGGGGCACGCTGAATTCGAGGCTGCGCTCCCCAAAGCCGAGGGCGGCCGCGCCGACCTGGCCCTGATTCAGCAACGCCCAGCCGCCATCGCTATTGGCGGCATAGGCCGCCAGCACGGGTTCGCCCACGGTCCATTCGAGCAAGTGCGTGGCCGTAAACCCGAGCGGGCCGCGAATCTCGCCGTCGCCGCCGACCCGGGTGACATACGCCGAGGGCGACGCGCCGCTCCGCTGCAGATACACGCCCAGCCGGGCGGGGTAGGCGGGCGATTCGGCCAGGCTCGTCCAGGCCGCCCGCCCGTCCACGCGGATGAACAGAGACCGCGCATTCATCCCGAAGCGCAATGCTTGCAAATCATCGCCAAGCGCGGTCGGGAGCTTGAAGCCGGAAACCGCGTAGGCCGCCGAAGCCCACTCGCGATCGTCGGCCAGCCCGTCGATGGTCGGGGTAAAGAAGGCCGTCATGCCCTGCACGAGGCGCGCCTGGCGGGGCAAGCCCAGGGGCGCATCGAGAAACTCAGGGGCCGGCGCGCCGAGCAGCGCATAGGCCCTGCGCAGCAGGCCGCTGACCGCCCGATGCTGCGCCTCTGGGTCAACATCGGGTCGCGGCTCAAAAAACGCAATATCGGTCGCGCTTAGCAACATGTCCCGCGCATCGTTGATGACATCCAGGCTGGCGATCCGCCGCCCGGTGACATACTCCTCGACGAATCCACGGGCCTGGGCGATCTCGGCCGCAAGGCCGGCCGACAGCGGCACCGCCCCCCGGCCGAGCGCCGCCTGCGCGGGGGCAGCCACGGGCCGCAGCCCGAGCCCAAGCCCATCCGCAACCGTGCGGGCCCGCATTTTCGGGGTCGCGTTCGCTGCCACCTGCACGATATCGGCCAGGGTCTGAAGCAGCGTTTCCGGGTCATCGGGCACGCCCAGTTGCGCCAGCGAAACGGCCCAACTCGCAGCGGGTATGGTTTCGGCGTAAGCCCGGAGCGACTCGCCGCCCGTCTTGTCAAGCAAGAGAACGTTGGGCATCGGCAACAGTCCGGACCGGCCGCTGATCGACTCGGGCGCGCGCGTCTCTCCGCCCTGCAGAATCCAGGACCGCCGGCCGGCCAGCCATTTCTGGGCCGGAACGGCGGGCATGTCACCAGCGCGGAACACCAATCCCGCCGGCGGCGCGCCGGTGAGAAGCGCGATCTCGCGGCCCGAGATGTCAAATAGACGTTCGGCATCGGCGGGGTACGGGTAAGCCGGGCCACCTTGCCAAAACACAGCGAAGGCTTCCGCATGAGGCAGGGTGGCAAGCTCGATTTGTCCCGCGCCCGCCGCATCGCGCAGCCGCGCGAGTTCACGCGCCATGCGCGAAGCCGTCGCCTCAAAGAGTTGCCGCTTGTCGTCCTCGGTCCAGCCGCCGCCGCGCGCGGCCAGCGCGGCCAGCGGCGGTGTGGCGAGT
This sequence comes from Thermoflexales bacterium, assembly GCA_039917915.1. Classification (GTDB taxonomy): domain Bacteria; phylum Chloroflexota; class Anaerolineae; order J036; family Brachytrichaceae; genus Brachythrix. Next base: position 461 of record JBDSIP010000071.1, on the reverse strand, counting down.
GCGCCCGGATCAAACAGGGCCAGGTTGTACAAAACCTGAAGGTCCCTGAAATCGCGTTCGCTAAACACGGCAACCACGTCGTCGAGGCCGCCGGCCAGGGCCGCATCGCGCTTGAGCCGAAGTTCCTTCCAACGGGGGAAGACCCGTTCATCGCGGGCCTGCCGGTCCGGCGCGCGCCCGCCAAAGAAACTGGTCAGGATGGTCCGCTTGTCATCGGCGGACAGCGCCGCCGAAGGCCGGCTGCCCAATTCCCAAAACATATCGCGCGCAGCCACCGCCGGGTCGGTCATCAAACGCATCTGGCCCAGGAGTGATGGTGATGTCGCCACCGTTATGCGAGCCGCTGGCTGGCCCGCCAGCGCATCGAGCAGGGACGCCAGCGGGCCAAGGGCGATGGCGCGCGCGGACGCGCTGGCGAACAAGCCGGTGGCGGGATCAACATCGGCGGGCGCGGCCGGAAC
>JBDSIP010000070.1:0-3455 GCA_039917915.1 Thermoflexales bacterium | reverse complement strand
CAGGCCCTATCCGCGTCATCGGCGTCATCCTCCGCATCCGCGATTCAGACAAATACGCCCGCCCTGAAGGACACCCGAGGTCCCGCATCGATCCACGGCGGGGACCGGATTTGGAGGTGTAACATTGGATCGTCATGCAAAGCACGTTCTTGCCGACCACCGAGAGTGAGCGCACGTTAAGCGCCGTTGCGCACATTGGCCCGATCCTGCCTATGGGGTTGATTGTGACGCTCGTTATTCTGCTGACCCAGGCGAACAAATCGAAATTTGCAACCCGAAATGCGCGCCAAGCGCTGGTGTGGCAGCTTATTCTGTTGTTGGTCATTATGGTGGTCACGGCCGCCTATATGCCGTTCTACTTCTCGTCGTTCTTTCAAATGATGCCGCAGATCGGTGGACCGAACAGCAATGCTGGGTTCACTTCCAGTTTCAACCAACTGTTCGCCATGCAGTTCGCCGCGATCTGCGTTCAGTTTGGAGTGATCGGGGCGTTTGGGATTGTGGGTGTGATTAAGGCGCTGCGCGCGCTGAAGGGTGAGCCAGGGGTGTACCCGCTGATTGGCGCCTTCATCGAGCGCCGGATTTCCCAGAAGGCTCAGTCATAGCGTTGGCTCTTGGTCCCGGAGCCGCGCCCCGACTTCGTGGGGACTCTCGGTTTGACCTGCCGAGGTGCGTCCCATCGTTCTCGCCCCCGCCACACTTGTCTGCCCGAGTTTCGAACCGCTTCCACGAAAATGGCAGGCAGCAACGGCGCCGGAGCTCTTGTCTGAATCGCGGATGCGGAGGATGGCGCGGACATCAAAGATGCTGCGGGCCCTATCCGTGTCATCGGCGTCATCCTCCGCATCCGTGATTCAGGCGAATACGCCCGCCCTGAAAGACACGCGAGATCTCGCATCGATCCCCGGCGGGGACCGCACGGCATGTGCTGTAACATCTCATCGTACTGGGGAGCGCAATTCGGGACGTTTACCGAGCAGCAGATTGCCCAACTGAGTGTGAGGCGACATGGAGACGATACGGTATATATTGAAGGTGATTGATCGATCGCTTCGCCCGGCATTCATCTTTGTCGCCGTTGGTTTTGCCGCGATCATGGCTTGCATGATCGGCTTTTTTCTGGTTTCTCTTGTGAGTGGGCCTGAGGAAGTCTATCAACCGCTGGCGGATCTGCGCAATGCCGACGAGGTCGTTGATCAGTTTCTCGTTGCGCTTGTGCGCAATGACTTTGATGCTGCCAAGAGCGTTGTCGCAGCGGACCAACTGCCGGGCTTGCAGGCCTGGATGTCAACCCGGACGGGGTTCAGATATTGTGAGCAAAGTTGGAAGTTTCCTCCTGGGCAAGGTGTCTCCGAGCCTGAAAATACTGGATCCACTGGCATCAAGAAGTCCTACCGTTGCAGTCCCTATCTTTTGACGGTGGATAACATTCAGCTCAGGCTGGTGGGGGATCGATACAGGGTTGAAAGCTGGGCGACGCCCATTGAGACTCAGCGGTGATCAGTCCGATCCGCATCCGAACGCGTGCGAGCAGAAGCCGCCCACGTTAAAGCGCGGTTGATCGCAGTCGAAGGCCCCCGCTTAGGATGATACGAGAGGGGAGAGGCGCGCTGCTCGTGTTTGTCATCCTGAGCGCGGCCCATCTCATCCAGGCGCGCCGCGGCGAAACAGGCCGCGCGAAGGACCCTGTGACGTACAACGTGATCGAGAATAAATCGGCGCCAATTTGCATTTGCCGATTCACGTCCGCTCCGCGCAAGGTCACAGGGGTCCTTCGCGGGCTGCATGACGCGTGTCACTGCATAGGCCCGATGGCGCCCGCTCAGGATGACACGCAAAGGGAGAGGCGCAATCGCAGATTACGCTACGATATGTGCCTTCCTGATAAAGCGGGGGTGGACTATGGCGAAGTGGCAACTCCAAGAAGCGAAGAAGGACCTTTCGAGACTGATCGATCGCGCGCTGGCGGACGGCCCGCAGATCATCACCCGCCACGGCGTTGAGGTGGTCGTGGTGATGCCCGTTGCCTGCTATCGGAATCTCACCACGCCAGCGCGGAACCTGGCGGACTTCCTGATCCATTCCCCACTTCGCAACAGCAACCTTGTCATCGATCGCGATCAGGATTCTGGTTTGGGCAACGTCGGCCTGTAGCCTCGATGCGCTACCTGCTTGATACCTACGTCTTATGGGAATAACCCCGATCGATAATCACCCCATGAAGATCCTCCTCCTGGGTGTTGGGATGCAGGGCAAGGTTGCCCTCTACGATCTCGTCCGATCCCCCAGCGTCACCGAGATCATCGCCGCGGATATGGACGTCGCGAAGCTGCGATCCCATGTCGACGCCCACGGCTGGGGCCACAAGGTGCGCTGCCAGCCCGTCGATGGCGCCGACCCGGCCAGCCTCGACCGACTGATGGCGATGAAGCCGGATGTGGCGATCGATCTGCTGCCGGCGGTCTTCATCCCCAACGTGGCGCGGGCCGCCATCGAGCGCGGCGTGCATCTCGTCAATTCGAACTACCTGCCGGCCGAACTGCGCGCGCTCGGCGACACCGCCCGGGCCCGGGGCGTGACCGTGCTGCCCGAGTTTGGGCTCGACCCCGGACTTGACCTGGTGATGCTGGGCGACGCATCGCGGGCGTTGGATGTCATCGAAGAGATACATAGCTACGGCTCAGGGATCCCCGAGCTGGCGGCGGCCAACAATCCGCTCCGCTACAAAGTCTCCTGGACGTTCGAGGGCGTGCTCAAGGCCTATCGCCGGCCCGCCCGCGCCATTCGCGACGGTGTGCTCATCGACATCGACCGGACCCAGGTCTTCGCGCCCGAGAATGTGCGGATCGAGGAGGTGGCCGGGCTGGGCGCGCTCGAGGTCTACCCGAATGGCGATGCCGTGGCGTATGCCGCCGATCTCGGGCTGGACCCGGCCTCGCTGCGGGCCGCCGGGCGCTACACGATGCGCTGGCCCGGGCACTGCGCGTTCTGGAAGACCATCGTCGATCTGCATCTGCTCGATCTGGAGCCGGTGGTGGTGGACGGCGCGCCGGTCGACCGCCTGCGTTATCTCGCGGCTGCGCTTGGGCCGCACCTGCAGTACGCCCCCGGCGAGCGGGATGTGGCGATCGTCATCGTCGAGGTGATCGGGCGCAAAGACCGGCAGCGCAAACGCCTGCGTTATACGCTGGTGGACCTGCTCGATCCCGCCACCGGGTTCAGCGCCATGAGCCGCACGGTCGGTTTCACCACCAGCATCGCCGCGCAGATGATCGCGAGTGGCAAGATCACCCAGCGCGGCCTGCTCTCGCCGATTAACGACGTGCCCTATGCCGCCGTGGCCGACGAGCTGGGCAAGCGCGGGGTCAAGATCGTGTTCGAGGCGTCGACCGCCTGAGAAGAACCAGGTTCCGGAGGCGATATCCCCCGCCCCGGCGTACGCCGGGGCGGGGGAT
>JBDSIP010000069.1:0-2644 GCA_039917915.1 Thermoflexales bacterium | reverse complement strand
CTTCGCCACAACCGAACTATTTGTTGGTAAGAAGCGTCGTCGCTTCCTGTTCGATCCGCTTCATCGCTTCCTCGGGCTTTGCCTTTCCGAAGAGGATGTTCTGATACTCGGTGTGCATCAGGCGGGTGAACTTGGCCCAGTCCGGAACCAGCGGGGTGACATACATGTCCGCCAGCACGGGCAGGAACTTGTCGAGCGGGTCGACGATCTTCACGCTCTTGCGCGCGCCCGGCGCGAGGTAGAAGCCGGTCGTCACGTTGCTGGCCGGCGGCACGTCTTCCTGCACTTCGCCGCTGGTCAGGTAGCGCCCGAGATCCATCGCCGCCTGCTTCTTGGCCTTGTCAGTGATCTTGCTCGCGACGCCGATCAGGCCAACCGCGCCGATCGTCAGCTTGTTGCCGTTGACGGTCGGGTGCGGGTAGATGTCGAAGTTCACCTTGGCGCCCTTGAACCCGGGGGCCGCGCCGGTGGCGTCGACGATCATGGCGATCTGCTTGTTCTGGAATCCGCCCTTAACGTCGGAGTCCTTCATGCTGCCGAAGTCAGGCGGGGTGACCTTGTGCACCAGGGCCAGATCGGCGAAGCGCTGCAGGCCCTTTGCGGCGGCCGCGGTGTTGAAGCCGAACTTGCCATCCTTGCCGATCGGGCGGACGGCAGGATCCTCGTTCATCCACAGGGCGAAGGTGTTCACCACGCCGGGATCGACGAAGCCCGCGAAGCCATAGACCTGCTCGCCGTTGGCGCGTTTGAAGGTCGTCTTCTTGGCGGCTTCGACGAATTGATCCCAGGTCCAGGTGGTCGACGGCATGTCGACCTTGGCCTCGGCAAAGACATCCTTGTTGAGGTAGATGCCCATCGGGACCACCCACAGCGGCCAGGCGTAGGCCTTGCCATCCCCGCCCACACGTGTGACGTTCAGCACGTTGGGCAGGATATCGGCCTTGTCGGCATCGGTCAGATACTCATCGATCGGCGAGGCCAGGCCGTCCTTGACCCAACCGGGCAGGCGGTCGCTCGGCATGCGCCACAGGTCGATACCCTGGCCGCTCTGCAGGGCGGTGTTGAGCTTGGTGAAGCCCTCATCGTTCGGCGGGTAGCCCGTGATGTCGATCTTGATGTCCGGGTTCTCGAGCTGGAACTGGGTGACCGCGTTGTCAAACGGGTTTCCGAACGCGTTGCCTGGGGTATAGCCCAGCACCCACAGGTTCAGGGTGCCCTTGTAGCCGCTGCTGCTCTTGCGCACGGGCCCGCCCTTGGCGGCGCGGGGCGGAGGCGGCGGGGCGGTCGGGGCGACCGTGGCGGCGGGCACGGCAGTCGCCGCTGGGGCAGCCGTGGCTGCCGGTTTCGGCGCCTCGGTCGGCTTGGCCGGCACTGCCGTTGGCGCGGGCGTCGCCGCGCCGCAGGCCGCCAACACGAGCGCGGCCGCGGTGGCGACCAGGCTCAGATTGAGAAGTCTCTTTTTCATTTCCTCACTCCTTTTGTTGCGTATCCGAGAACGTAACGCTTCTTATTGAAACAGCGCGCGCCTCGCGGCGCACGCCGATCACCCAAACTGAATCAGCGCTGGCGGAAGAACACCATCCGGTATCGATCGGCGCGGAAGACAGTCCGCTCGACCTCGATGACGGTGCCGCGCTCGTCGCGCGTCACCCGCCGCACCATCAACGCCGCATCGCCCGGCCGCACACACAAGGCCTCGGCGTCGGCCCTTTCAAGCAGGACTGCCTCGATGGTCTCCTCGCAGGCGCTCGGCCGGGCGCCAAACTCGCGGGCGAGGATATCGTAGAGCGATTCCTTCGACAGGTCAAACGCCATTATGCGGTTGAAACGCTCATACGGGAGATGACAGCGCTCCAGGGCCATTGGCTCGCCATTGGCCAGCCGCACCCGGGTGAGGTCAATCACGTGGGCGCCGATGGGCAGTCCGAGCTGCGCGGCGATGCTGGAGTCGGCAATCTCGTCCCGGAAGGCCAGCACGCGCGACGAAGGCACGAGCCCGCGCTGACGCATCTCTTCGCTGAAGGACAGAAAGCCAGCGATGGTTGCGCTCTTGCGCACCCGCATCGAGGACACGACCGTGCCGCGCCGGCGCTGGCGGACAAGCAGACCTTCGCGGACGAGCTCATCGATGGCAGCCCGCAGCGTCATCCGGCTGACATGCAGGGATTCGGACATCTCACGCTCGGGAGGGATGACCTCGCCATAGCGCATCTGGCCGGCCGCGATCTGGCCGCGCAGGTGCCCGGCGATCTGTTTAAAGACCGGCTCACTGGCCTGGCGGCTGACGCGAAAGTTAGACATGTGGCCTAGACCACGATTCTACCCTTGAAAATCGATATCCCCCGCCCCGGCATGCCGGGGCGGGGGATATCGATTTTCATCAACTAGTCGGTCAGGTCGTCGCGGATGTGCTCGACCAGATGCTCCATCGCCTCGCGGGCGCGGGCGATCGGGCCCAGCGCAGGCGGCTTGTGGTGTTCCGCGTAGTCGCTGGCCGCCTGCTGGGGCGTCATATCTGGCGCGAGGCCGGACTCCTTGAGATAGTGCTGATGGTCGATTACCCACAGATACAGATCCGCTTCGGTGCGGTGCGGAAAATTGACGAGCACGTGCTGCGTGCGAACGGCCACGACGATGGGCAGGT
>JBDSIP010000068.1:0-4047 GCA_039917915.1 Thermoflexales bacterium | reverse complement strand
CCATGGCCTAACTTATTCGCGTGACTTAGCCGCGCGTGACGCCGCATGAACAGGAGGCCAATTCAATGTTTGCAAATCCCTTCGCCGCCATCCGCGGTTGGATCAGCCTGACCATTATGATCGCCGCGCTCACTCCGCCTGCCTTCCCGTCGTCGCCGATCGCCGAGCCCCTCGCGCCCGCCACGTCCGAGACGATCACGATCACCGATTTCAGCCCCCAGTCCGGCCCCTTCGCCGGGCGGCGGGCCGGCGGGACGACCAACGCGCGCGTGTCGGCCTCGGGCCGCGTGACTGCCCTGGCGGTCTCGCCGGATGGTCAACGCGTGTACGCCGCCTCGTCCAACACCGGGCTGTGGCGGTCGAGCAACGGCGGCACGGACTGGTGCCAGCTCTCCATCACCATTAGCTGCCCGGATGGCTCCGCCAGCGCCATCCCCGCCCCGGTCATCGCCGAGGTCGCGGTCTATCCCGGCTCGGCCAACGGATCCGTGGTGCTGGCCGCAGCCGCGCAAGACACCCGCGTCGCGTCGAACGCCGGTATTTACCGCTCGATCGACGCCGGCGGAAGCTGGACCCGCGTGCACGAATTCAATTGCAACGGCGGCATCCAGGCGGCCTATCAGGTTCGCTTTGCGCCGGACGAAAACAACCTCGTCTTTGCCGCGGGCGGATGCAAGATCGCCCGCAGCATCGATGGCGGCGTCTCATGGACCAAGGAGATGACCCCATCCGGCTACGTCACCACCTCCATCGCTTATATCGCCGTGAGCGAGTACGACCCTGCCGTCGGTCACCACTGGGTTTTTGCCTGCGGTGACACCGGCACCTATTTTTCCTATGACAATGGCGACACCTGGACGAAGGATTCCTCAAGTCAGGCCTCGGCAGCCGGCTGCGGATGGGGCGGCGCCCCGCACCTCATGGCCACCGAACCGGGCGTTCCGGGCAGCATGTTTCTGGCCCGCTATGGTGGCTCAAACGGCCCCCGCTTTTTCGACCCGCAGCAGTTCGTCAGCGCGCAGTGCAACACCGGAAACCTCGGCTGCGCTGAAGCGGCCCTCTTCCGGGCCGCCTATACGCCCGGAAATTCAGCCGGAATCTGGACCCAGCTCGCCAGCCCGCCTTCCTACTTCGGGGATGGAACGCCAAGCGGCGCGCCCTTCGTCATCACACGCGCAAAGGCGGGCGGTGGTTACCAGCTATTTTTTAGCGATGAGACCGCCGTTCATGTGTCCAACGGCCGGCCACCGGCTGGATATAGTGTCTTCGCGAGTTGGCATCGCCTCGACGGCTGGGATCCGTGGGCGTACACAAACCCGGGCGGCAACCGGAGAGGTCCTTTTATCCACCCGGATCCCTACGACCTGGCCGTGAGCGCGGACTTCAGCCTCACCTTGCTTAGCGCGCCCGGCGGCTGCTTCGACCCAAATCAAAATCCGCTCGGGATCGTGTGGTGCGGCAACACGTCATATGGTTCCTCGCAGGGGCGTCTGTGGATCGCCAACGACGGTGGCGTTTACCTCTCGGATTCGGCCGGCGCCAACGGTTTGTGGGGGCCTGCCCGCAGCGGCCTGAGCACGCTGAGCATGAATGGCGCCGCCGCGCTCGTCCGCGCGGGCCGGGGCGCGGCCGCTCTGTATTCCGGCTTGCAAGACAATAGCACGTTTGTCTACAACCCGGACGGCATCAATCCGGATGGCGCGGCCGCCAACTGGGGTCTGGCCGAGGACAGCGGTGACAACGCCCCGTATTTCTCCGACGCGGCCCGGCCCGACCAGGTCGTTCACGTGGATTCGAACCGGGCCCGGCAATTCGGAATCTTTCGCAGCTTCTACGGCCAATACCCCACCCCGATCTACGCGACGATCGCCCAGACCACGGTGGTCCCCTATCCGCCCGGCGCCATGTGGGCGAACTACTTCAACCGTCCGGTGATCCAAACACTGTTCAATGAAACGGCGCCCGTCCTGACTGACCTTGTCCGGATTGGCCAGCAGGTTCAGGGCGGCGACACCTGGGTGCCGCGCCTGTACCGGACCACAAACCCGGCCGCGCCAAACGGCGGATGGCACCCCGTTGGCCCGATCCTCCCGGACACGGTCGCGGTGGAGGGCGCCGGCGCCGTTCAAACCAGCGGCGGGCACGCCAGCCCGGTCTTCTACGTCCAAACCAGCGACGGGCGGCTATTGCGCGGCACATCGGTCTATGGAGTGGTTCCGAGCTGGACGCCGATCATCTCGATGACCGGCAACGGCGCGTGTTTCGTCCGTGCCTTCTTCGTCGATCCATACAACCCAATGCGCATATTCGCCAATGACCCGGGCGGGCCCTCGTGCCCGGCGGGCATCAAACGCTCGCTCGATGGCGGCGCGACCTGGCAGGCAGCCACCGCGCTCCAGAACGCCCTTACCAACAACGGCGAGTTCAGTTTGAATTGCCAGCCGCAGAAGGATGGCCCGAACTGTCTGATGAACGACATGCAGTTCCGGCGCGGCGAGCCGCAATCGATCTATGTGGGCGGCATCACCGGCGTCTTCGCCTCATCCGATGGCGACGCGACCTGGCGCCGCCTGCTCAACAACGCCGACATCCCCTGCGACGCGGCAGCGCTGGGAGTCGACACGGTCTCGGCCCTCGCAACTCGTTTTGTCTACGTCTTCTGCTATGGCCGAAGTGTGTTGCGGATCAGCGGTGTGCGCGGGCCGTCAGCTACGGCCTATGTCAGCGTGGACGGCGGCGGGTCGCTGAGCAGCGCCGACGGCTCCGTGCAGGTTGCCTTCGACCCGCACACCGTTCCCACTGATCACACGGTGGTGCTTGCCCACCGCACCGAATCGTTCGAGCCGCTGCCTGAGGGCCGGATCGGGCTCACCCACTTCACCCTAGACGCTTTTGACGCGCTGAATCAGCCGGTGACCCAGCTCACCGACACTTATACGCTCACGGTCAAGCTCAGCGCGGAGCAGCTCGCCTTTCACGACCTCTCCGCTTCAGACGTCGCAGTGTACCACTACAACAATTTCCAGAAGCAGTGGCTTCCGGCCAATTCCTGCGCGGGATGCGGAACGATTCACGGTCCCGAGGCGATCACGGTAACGCTCGACCACTTCAGCGAGTTTGCCTTGCTCGGCAAGCCAAACACACCCGCGCTCGAGACGTGGCCGATGTTCCATCGCGACGCCCAGCATCTCGGGGCCATTACCGGCCAGTCCTCGCGCATGAGTCCGCCCCTCGGCCCGGTCACGCGCTGGAAGTATCAGGTGACTGAGCCACCGGAAGAGGCCCGCTTTGGCCAATACCGCTGGTACTCGTCCTTCCCGATCGCCGACTTGGACGGCGACGGCACACTCGAAGTCGTGGTGACCACGCCCGACAACGCGCGGGCCTGCGACTTGTGTGAGCCGCCCCGGGACAGGGTCATTGCGCTAAAAGACGCTCCGGGCGAGAATCCACCCGTGCGGGCCATGTGGATCTATACGTCGCCGTTCACGCCGACCCTATGGGGGTTCGACCAATATAGCGCTGCCCTCGTCGACGCGGACGGCGACGGCAAGCCTGACGTCATCTTCACCTCGAAGGACGGCCATATCCGGGCGCTCAAAGGCACGGATGGCGCCGTGCTGTGGGATTTCAACTCGGGCTTCTTCATCGAGGCGGGGCCGATGATCGCCGACCTCGACGGCAACGGTTCGCCCGAGGTTATTGTGTCCACCGGCTGCACTCCCGCCCCCGAATGCGCGGGCGCGCAGGACGTGAGCTCTGGCGCGCTGTTTGTCCTCGAAGCCCACTCGACCGATGGCGTCAGCGGCACGCTGCTCTTCTCCCGGACCTTCCCCTACAAGCTCGACTCGGCCGAGCCCGCCATCGCCAATCTCGATCCGGGCGGCAGTCTGGGTGTCAAGCACATAGTCCTTGGGACGTGGGGCGGTCGGCTGCAGGTGTTGTGGCGGACGCTGGATGGAACGGTCTTCTCCCAGAGCCTGCACCTTGGCGCGCTGACGACCGAGACGCTGTCGTCGACACCGGTCATCCGAAGCTCGCCGCTAC
>JBDSIP010000067.1:0-4927 GCA_039917915.1 Thermoflexales bacterium | reverse complement strand
GCGTTGGAGAATGGCGCGCAAAAGATGCGCCTGGCGGCCGAGGCGGCCGCCAGGGCCGTGGAGTTGCTCAACGAGGATGACGAAGTCACCGTCATCGCCTTTGACACCCTGCCAGTCGATGTGATCGGTCCCTTCACCGGGCGCAACCGAGCCGCCTACATTCCACGCATCGTCCGAATCGGGGTGGGGGGCGGGGGCATCTACATTAACGAATCGCTCCAGGAGGCCGCCCGGGTGCTGGCCCCGACCACCCGGTTGACAAAGTTCGTCATCCTGCTCGCCGACGGCAGCGACTCCGAGCACCAGTCCGGCGCGCGCGAGCTTGTGGCCCAGATGCGGGCGCGCAACATCATCCTTAGCGTTGTGGCGATCGGCGACGGCAGCGACGTCCCGTTTTTGCGCGATATCGCCCGAATCGGGGAGGGCCGCTTCCACCTGACGAATCGAGCCGCCAACCTGCCCAACATCTTCACCGAAGAGACCGCGCTTGCCCAACGCAGTTACATCATCGAGGAACCCTTCTTTCCCAAGCTTGGCGCGGGGTCACCCATCCTGGCCGGCATCTCGGCGGTGCCTCAACTGCGAGGCTATGTGGCCAGCACGCCCAAGCCCTCGGCCCAGGTCATCCTGCGGGCCAGCGATACCGACCCGCTTCTGGCGACCTGGCAGTATGGCCTCGGGCGGGCGGTGGCGTTTACCTCGGACGCCACGACCCGCTGGGCCCAGCCCTGGGTGAACTGGGCTGAATTCCCGCGCTTCTGGGCCCAGGCGATTCGCTGGACAATCCTGGATCGCCTCGACAGCGGGGCGCAGGCGAAGGTAACGTCGCGCGGTGATCGGGCCGTGATTGAGGCGGATTTGCCGGCGGCCCGCGCCACGCAGGCCAATGAATCCCGTTTGCGCGTGACGTTGATCGACAGCGACGGATTGACTCGAACCGTGCCGATGGTCCAGACCGCCCCGGGCCACTTTGAGGTGGATGCGCCGCTCGCGTTGCCAGGCGCCTACCTTGTGCGGGTCGAGTCGCTCGATGCCGCCGGCGAGCCGACACTCGAGCGGGCGATTCCGTATGCCCGACCGTATTCGGCCGAATATGCCCCGGCCGCGGGCAGCGGTCTGAGCGCCCTCGAGGCGTGGGCGTCGCTGGGCGGCGGGGCGAGATTGACGGCGCCCGCCCAGGTCTTTGAGTTGAACGTGCCCGCGGCCGCGGCTCGAACCGACCTCTTCCCGATCCTGATGCTGCTCGCGACTTTGCTTCTACCGTTTGATGTCGCGGCCCGCCGGATTGTCATCAGCCTGCCCAACCTGTTGGAGCGCCTGTTTGCGCGCCGGCGCGGCCTTGGGCCGCAGATGGCCCTGGCAAACACCGAACGGATGGGCCGTTTGATGGCAGCCAAACGCAAGACCGTGACGAGCTCTGAGGCGCCAGTCGAAGCGCCGCTGGGCAGGGCCTCGCTCCGGGCCGAGCTCCAGCGCCTGCGCGAACAGCCGGCTCAGTATGCGATCGAGGAGGGCGCCGAGGCCCCGCCGCCATCCGTAAATGCCACGGCCGAACTCCTGCGCCGGCGCCGCGAGCGCAAAGAAAAGCCGCCCGCCCCATAGAAATCGTCTTAGAAACAAAGGCGAGATCACCATCCCCGCGCGAAGCGCGGGGATGGTGATCCCGCCACATGTTCGGAGATTAGCTTCTAGTCTGGTTATTGGCGTCTTGGCCAATAGCCGTATCTAGTCGAGGCGGGCCCCAACCAATCCGCGCTGACCGCGCGCCAAGTCCGCTGCGGACATGGGCCTACGGCCCTCGAGTTGCGCCTCAATGATCTCGAGCCCGCCCTGGCCGCACGCCACCCCAAAGCCGCTCCCCATCGCAACGACCGTCCCGGCAGGCGCGTCGACGGCGGACGAGCTGACCCGCGCCCGCAGTATTCGCATCTGTTTTCCAGCCCAGCTTGTCGACGCGCCGGGCCAGGGCGTCATCGAGCGGACATGCCGCTCGAGGGCGGCTGCCGGGCGCGCCCAATCCATCCGCCCGTCTTCCTTCTTGATCAACCCGCAGGTCGTCACCAATCCGGGATCCTGCGCCACGGCAGATAGCTCGCCGCGTGCCCAGGCTGGCAGCATCTCGCGCGCGAGCGAGGCGCCCAGCCCCGCCAGGCGCGCCAGAAGCGTCGCGGTGGTGTCGTCGGCATGGATCGGCTCGTGACGTTGGGCGATGATCGGCCCGGTATCCAGGCCGGGATCCATTTTCATGAGGGTCACGCCTGTCTCGGCGTCGCCTGCCGCGATCGCGGCAGGCACCGGCGATGCGCCTCGCCAGCGCGGCAGGAGCGAGGCATGCGCATTCAGACAGCCGAGCGGGGGGAGCTCCAGCACGGCCCGGCGCAGGATCTGCCCAAACGCGGCCACGATGATGATGTCGGGGCGTAATGCGCCGAGCTCGGCGATCACCTCGGGCTGTTTGAGGCTGGGCGGCTGCATAACGGGCAGGCCGAGCCCAAGCGCGGCCTGTTTGACCGCGGACTGGAGGAGTTCGCGCCCGCGTCGGGCCGGGGCGTCGGGCTGGGTGACCACGGCGACGACATGGTGGTCCTCCGCCAGCGTGAGGAGCGAAGGCACCGCGAAGTCCGGGGTGCCCATGAAGATGATGCGGAGCATACAATCCTAATTGTAAATGCGCTATCAAAACCGCCTTAAGGAGCGATATCTCCCGGCGCAGCCGGGGCGACAGCGCGCCCGACAAGCGGTTCTGTTGGGAGCGCGAAGCATCCGTTTCCCCATGCGAAACAGGCCGCCTTCGCGTAACCGGTTGCGTTTGCTGAGAACGTGGTTAGAATACGGGGAGATCGAAAATCATCGACCGCTTGAAACAGGAGATTAACCAATCACATGAACAGCCCAGCCGATTCCAACCAGAAGCTCTACCGACTGCTCACCTATCTGCTTTCCCCGATCATGCCGATCATCGTGCTCGTGTCCGAAAGCATGAAGAAGGATCCGGTCCTCAAGAAGGACGCCGTGCAGAGCCTGGCCTACGCCGTCGTGGCGTTCGTCATCTCCATCATCCTCACCGTCACGGTCATTCTGGCCTGTCTCGCGCCCGTGCTGTTCATCCCCTCGATCATCTGGGCGATTCAGTCTTATCAGGGCAAGGACATCAACATCCCGGTCATCACTGACTTCTGCAAGAAGCAGAACTGGTTCTAGGGAACGCTACCGGGGATTCATTCGAAATCGGTATGCCCCGGCGAAGCCGGGGCATACCGATTTCGAAAAACCCCTGCGGTGGAAGCGCCAGAGATGTAGCCGCCTTCGCGCGAAGGCGGACAGCAGCGCGGGGCGGGCCTCATTGGAGACCCGCCCCGTCTCGTTTTCAACACCTCGATGTCACTGAAACTCATGATTCCCGGCCCGATCTCGGTGGCCGATGACGTGCTTGATGCGGTTGGCGCGCCCGTGCGCCCGAACTATGGGCCGGGCTGGATCAGCATCCATCACGACCTGAAGAACATGCTCCGACAGGTCATCGGCACAAACGGGCGCGTGTTTGTGACGGCCGGCTCAGGCCACGTGGGGGCCGAGCTCATCTTCCAGTCCGTTCTGCGCCGGGGCGAGCGGGTGCTGGTGGGCAACAACGGATTCTTCGGCGAGCGCTGGATCGAGGTGCTCAAGATGATCGGCTGCGAGCCAGTCGTTGTCGACGCGCCGATCGATCAGCGCCTGGATCCCGCCGCAATCGGGCGGGCGTTCGCAGCCGACCCGTCGATACGGACCGGATTGTTCGTCCAGCTCGAGACAGGCTCGGCGATCCTCAATCCAATCGAGGAGATCGCCGCGATCTGCCGCGCGCTGGGCCGCCTGTGCATCGTCGACGCCGTGTCGTCTCTGGCGGGTACGCCCCTGCCGATGGATGCCTGGGGCGTCGATGCGGTCATTTCGGCCTCGCAGAAGTGCCTGGGCGGCGTGCCCGGTTTGGCTGTTGTCGCCGTCAACGAGCGGGTCTGGGAGATAGCCAAGGCGATGCCGCCGAGCGAGGTTCGAAGCTGGTATCTGCACCTTACGACCTGGCAAAAGTACGAGGACGAGTCGCCCAACTGGCATCCGTACCCGGCTACGATGCCAAGCCCGGCCATGCTTGGGCTGCATGCGGCCCTCGTCGCCCTGGTGGCTGAGGGTCTTGATGCGCGCCTTGCGCGCTATCGCCAGCGGGCCGCTCACTTGCGGGCGCGGCTGACCGATCTGGGCCTGCCGCTTTTCGTGCCGGCGGGTTGGATGTCACCGGTGTTGACCACGGCAGTTGCTCCGGTCGGCGTCCGTCCGGTCGACGTGATGCTCGCCATTCTTCGGGCCGAGAATATCATGATTGGGGTGGGGCTCCCCCCGCTGAGCGAGCGCGTGTTGCGCTTTGGGCATATGGGCGTGGGCATCGATGACGCCGACATCGAGCGCATGCTTGCGACGCTGGCGGCGTCACTTGGGAATTCCCTTTGATTTCGGGACATATTTCCCGGATTTTCGGGATACAGCCCCATGACAACGGGAATCACGCGGGTTAGTCTAACAACAGCATTAATCGCCGCACTTCAGGGGCGGCTTCAACCTGGAGGCACTATTTATGGCTGCGCCAAAAATCCGTTCCGACTACGACCAGCTCAACCAGATCGGCCAGCGTTTTGGCCAGGAAGGAGAAAGCACCCGGCAATTGATCCAGTCCTTGCGGCAGAATCTTGATACGCTCCGGGGTGGCGACTGGATTGGGCCGGGTGCGACCGCGTTTTATAGCGAAATGGACGGTTCCGTCATGCCGTCACTGAAGCGTCTGGCGGCTGCGATGGATGCCGCAAAGCAGGCCTCCGGTCAGGTCAGGCAGTTGATGCAGCAAGCCGAAGGTGAGGCCTCGGGGCAATTGCGCCGTGATCAGACGGGCGGTGGC
>JBDSIP010000066.1:0-5199 GCA_039917915.1 Thermoflexales bacterium | reverse complement strand
TGTAGCCGGCGGTGAGCTCCTGCTCCGCCTCGACCAGATCGAACGGCGCGCGGGCGAGCTCGGCCAGGGCCGTGATGGCGAAGATCGCCGCCGCGACCGGTTGGCGGATGATGAACCAGCCCAGGATATTGCCGGGCAACTGCTTGTCGATGATGACAGTCATGCTGGCGCTTCCGGCCATCAAAACAACGGCAACCAGCGACAGGCTCAGGGCCAACTCGTATGAGATTACCTGGGCGGCGGCCCGCAGCCCGCCGATTGAGGCGTATTTGTTGTTGCTCGACCAGCCGGCCAGGGCAATCCCATAGACCGCCGTGCCGAGCATGGCCAGCACATACAACACTGCGGTGTCGAGCCCGCCCGCCAGGTTGAAGAACGCATTGCTGGAGATCGGGATCACGGCGAAGAGCGCGATGGCTGGGATGACCGCCAACATCGGGGCCAGGAAATAGACAAAGCGATCCGCCTGGGCGGGGGTGATGCTCTCCTTGAAGATGAGCTTGAGGCCCTCCGCCACAGGCTGAAGCAGACCCTGCGGGCCGACCCGATTCGGGCCAATCCGCGACTGCATCCGAGCGATGACGCGGCGCTCGATCCAGGTCATGTAAGCGAACCCGGTCAGGGCCAGCAACAGGAACATGACCGCTTTCAGGAGAATCTCGAGGAAGTTGGGCATTGTTTGCGAGTTTGGCGTCCGAAGCGCCGGACACTTTTCGAATCAGACCAGCCGCCTTCCAATCACGTCGCTCAGGCGAATGAGTTCACCCGAACGATACAGCGCGGGTTGGGGGCGGGTGAGGGCTTCCATCGTCGGCTCGGCCGGGGCCGGACTGTCCGAAGGCCCATTGCCTTGGCTTGTGCGCGCGCCCACGCCCCCGCTATTGTCGTAAACCGTGCCGCCGTAATAAAGATCGTCACGGCCCACGGGAGGCCACTGCGCTTCGACTTTGGCCAATCCAGCATAGGTCAGGCCCGCGTACGAACCCACATGCGCCGCCAAATCCGCAAATACGGCGGCAGCATCCGAGTACGCCCAGGCCGCGCCCATGCGCTTGGCGATTTCCTGAGCCGCCCACCAATCGGGCCTGGCCTCGCCTAGCGGCGGGAGGGCCCGATAGAAGCGCTGGACGCGCCGGTCGCCGCTGGTCAACGTGCCGTCACGCTCGGCGGCGCTTAGCGCCGGCAGCACGACATCGGCCGATTTCGCCAGATCCGTCATCAAGAGCTCGCTGACGATGGTGAAACCCGCCTTCGGGGCGTCGGCGGCGTCGCCCACTCCCACCAGCCAGGCGACATCGGCGGTCGGGGCATGCGCGCCCGCGCCAATGACATCGCATACGCCCTGGGTATTGCCATGCGGATAGAGCGGCAGGAGGCCGCTGTTGGACTTGCCGAACTGGCCGGCCTCGTGGAGTACAGCAGCCAGGCCGTCCGCCAGCGCGCGGGCGTTTGGCGGTCCGAGCGTGTCGTCGCCAAACACGATGACGACATTCCGGGCGTCTTTCAAGCCCTGCAACTCAGCCGGTTTCGATGCCACCCACTGCGCCGCAAGGCCCGGCTGATAGCGGGCAATCACCTGCGCATAACGGTGCATCTTTGTGCTGCGATGGTGGGCGACGATGAGCTTTGCGCCGCGGTCGACGACCGCCTGGCGCAGGCGCAGGAACCACACCGGAGCCTGCTCCTCGAGATCGCCGTTGACGATGACAATAACGTCGCCCTTGCCAAGCTGTTTGAAATCAGCATCAATGCCGAGCCCGTTGGCCCGCGCAATGTCGGCATACGCCGATGGCAGCGCCGGCGAGGCCGCCACATACGGCGACTTGACAACCTCAGTCAGAAACCGCTTGATCAGCCAGGCATCTTCGTTCGCGACCCGATCCCCGATCACCCCAGCCACCCGCAGACCGGGCACCGTATTCAGCTTGTCGGAAATGAGCTGCAGCGCGCTTTCCCAGGTGGCTTCCTGGAGCTTGCCGTCCTTGCGAATCAGAGGCCGGGTGATGCGCTCCGCCGCGCGCGTGTAGTGGTGGACAAAGCGCCCTTTGTCACACAGCCATATTTCGTTGACCTGCTCGTTCTGGCGCGGCATGACCCGCTTGATTTCAGCGGTGCCGGTGCTGGTGTTGAGCCGGGTGTTTAACGACGTGTTGCAGCCCACGGCGCTGTGGCCGCACACACTCTGGGTTGACTTGAGCTCCCACGGGCGGGCCTTGAATCGGAAATCCGCTGTCGTCAGCGCGCCCACAGGGCAGATGTCAGTCGTGTTGCCGCCAAAGTAACTGTCAAATCCCGGATCGCTGAATGTGACGATTTCCATGCCGCGCCCGCGGTCGTGAAACTGCAACACGTGGTCGTCGGCGATCTCGTCCTGGAAGCGCACACAGCGCGAGCACTGAATGCAGCGCTCGCGATCGAGGAAGATCAGCTCGCCCAGGGGCACATGCTTGTCGTTGTGCTGTTTGTCGGCGTAATCAAAGCGGCTCACCCCCGGTCCGTGGGCGAGGGTCAAGTTCTGCAGCGGGCATTCGCCGCCTTTGTCGCAGACAGGGCAGTCCAACGGATGGCTGGTGAGCAGAAACTCGAGCATATCCTCGCGCGCATCCGTGACAACCTGGGTCTTGGTCCGGACAGCCATCCCTTCGCTCACCGGGGTTGTGCAGCCGGTATTGAGCTTGGGTTGCCAGGCGATGACGACATTGCCCTTGTCGTCCTTGACGATCTGCTTGGTGGCGGGATCGACCTTGGGCGTGCCGATCTCGACCAGGCACATCCGGCACATCCCCACCGGCTTGAGTTTGGGGTGATAGCAGAAGACCGGGATGTCGTTGCCGATTCGCTTGGCGGCGTCGACGATCAGGGTGCCCTTGGGCACCCCGACCGGGAAGCCATCGATGGTCAGGTTGATCAGATCAGCCATGGTGTTGCTTGTCGATGCATGCGCGCCATCTTAGTGGGCGGCCTGGGCGTGATGGCCATGTGTGTCACGGGCGAGCTCGGCCCTGTATTCGGGCGTGCCGCCCTTCTTCTTCTCGATAAAGTCGATGTAGTCCTGCTTAAAGTGTTTGAGCGTGAACGTCATCGAGCTGGTGGCGAATTCTCCCACTGGGCAGAAGCATTTGCCGATGATCTGTTTGTTGACCTCGGCGATCATATCGACGTCGGCCAGGGTGCCCTCGCCCGACAAGATCTTGTCGTAGATCTTGAGCGCCCAATAGGTGCCTTCCCGGCAGGGCGTGCACTTGCCGCAGCTCTCGTGCTTGAAGAAGCGGATCATCTTGCGGGCCGCCCAGACCATGTCAACGCTGTCATCCATGAAGATGAACGAGCACGAGCCAAGCACCGAGCCGATGCCTGCCATCGATTCGTAGTCGAGTTTTGCGCCGAAGTTGGCGGCCGGAATGATCGGGCTGGACGAGCCGGCCGGCAGGACGGCCTTGATCGGCCGGCCGCTCGACGAACCACCCGCCATGTCGAGCAGCTCCTGGATGCTGTGCTTCCCGAGCGGAAGCTCATAGTTGCCGGGATTCTTGACATGTCCCGACACGCTGAAGAGCTTGACCCCGCTGCTCTTCTCGGTCCCAAACTGGCGATACCAGGCCGCCCCGTTCAGGATGATCCACGGGACGTTTGCCAGTGTCTCTACGTTGTTGATGACGGTCGGTTTGTTGTACAGCCCGTTGGTCGCCGGGAAGGGCGGCTTGAGCCGGGGCTGGCCAATCCGGCCCTCCAGCGATTCGAGCAGCGCCGATTCCTCGCCGCAGATATAGGCTCCCGCCCCGTAATGCACGCGGATGTCCAGCGAATAGCCGGTGCCCATCAGGTTGGACCCCAGAAGCCCGTTGGCATAGGCATCGGCAAGTGCTTTCTCCAGCTCTTTTCCGGGCTCTGAGAATTCACCCCGCAGATAGATGTAAGCGAGATTAGATCCAATCGCGTAGGCGCACAGGGCGGTGCCTTCAATGACCTGGTGCGGGTTGTTGCGCACGAGCTGATGGTCCTTGAAGGTCCCCGGCTCGCTCTCGTCGCCGTTCACAACGACGTACTTTGGAAAGACGTCCTTGGGAATGAAGCTCCACTTCAGACCAGCCGGAAATCCGGCCCCGCCCCGGCCGCGCAGGCCCGAGTCTTTCACGGCGGCGAGGACTTCCTCGCCCTTCATCGACGTGACGGCCTTTTTCCAGGCGGCGTAGCCGTCGTTGGCCATGTACACGTCGAGCTCCCGAATGTTCGGGACGTCCAGGTCACGCAGAAGCAGATGTTTTTCCATGCCGGTCATTTCTGAAGCTCGTCAACCATCTGGTCGAAGGATTCGGGGGTGAGATCGTAGTGATACGCGCCGTTGACCTGGGCAACCGGCGCCCGATTGCACGCGGCGACGCACATCACCGAATGAAAGGTGATCTTGCCGTCAGGCGTTGTCTCGCCAGCTTTGATTCCGAGCTTGCGCTCGCAATGCGCGACGAAACCATCGGCCCCTCGAAGCGCGCACGGCAGGTCATCGCACACGTCGATGACGTTTGTGCCTACCTTCTCCTCGTAGAACATTGTGTAAAAGCCGACCACCGACTTGACTTCGGTTGGATCCAGATCGCAGATCGCGGCGACCTCGCGGATGGCCTCCGGGCTGCAGAAGCCGTATTCTTCCTGGGCCAGATTCAGCAGCGGCATGACGGCGCTGCGCTTCGTGGGGTACTTCGCCAGCACCTTTTCGATGTCGGCAGCGCGGTTTTTTCTCAGCATGATTGGTTGTACGAATGCGAAACCGCGATCAGCGATCGACCTCGCCGAGCACAATGTCGATCGAGCCGATGATGCCGACCAGGTCGGCGATCAACGCGCCATCCGACATCTGCGGCAGCGCCTGCAGGTTGCACAGCGACGGCGCGCGGAAGTGCACGCGGCGCGGCTTGGGGCCGCCATCGCCATGGATATAGACGCCGTATTCGCCCTTCCCGCTCTCGACGGCATAGTAGACATCGGCGTTGGGCCCGCTGAAGCCCTCGGTCCACAACTTGAAGTGGTGGATAAGCGATTCCATCGAGTAGGCAATCTCGTGCTTGGGCGGCGGCGAGAACTTGCGATCGTCGGTGATCACGGGTCCGGGCGGCAGCCGGTCAAGGGCTTGCTTGATGATCTTCAGGCTCACGGTGAACTCATCCAGGCGGCAACGATACCGGTCGTAGACATCGCCCCGCG
>JBDSIP010000065.1:0-15644 GCA_039917915.1 Thermoflexales bacterium | reverse complement strand
AACATGGCGCGATAATCGGGATTAACCATGTTCAGCCCAGATCAAATCTCCGCGATCCGCGCGCATTTCCCCTCCCTGCATCGCCAACGCAATGGCCATACGCTCGCGTTTTTTGACAACGCCGGCGGCACCCAGGTTCCCACCCAGTGCATCAATGGCTTCGGGCGCTACCTCTCACGCTCGAACGCCAATGTGCACAGCCCATATATCACCAGCAACGAGACCGACGCGTTTGTTGCCGCGACGCATGAGGCCCTGGCCGATTTTCTCAACGCGCTGGGCGCTGATGAGGTGATCCTCGGGGCGAACATGACGACCCTGACCTTCGCGCTCAGCCGCAGCATCAGCCAGAGCTGGAAGTCCGGCGATGAAATCATCCTGACCAAGCTTGACCACGACGCGAATTACTCGCCCTGGCATCTGGCCGCCCAGGATCGGGGTGTGACTGTCCGGGCGATCGACATCAATCCCGACGACTGCACGTTAAACCTGGATGACTTCGAGCGTTACCTTGGCCCGCGCACGCGGCTCGTGGCGGTGGGCGGTGCCTCGAACATGGTCGGCACGATCAACCCGCTCAAGCAGATCGTGGGCATGGCCAAGGCGGCTGGCGCGCTGACCTTCATCGATGCGGTGGCCTTCGCACCGCACGCGCCCATCGACGTGCAGGATCTCGGCTGCGATTTTCTGGCCTGCTCGCCCTACAAGTTCTGGGGTCCGCACATGGGCGCGCTGTGGGGACGGCGCGAGCTGCTCGAGGCGCTGCCGGCCTACAAGCTCCGCCCGGCCACAAATGCGCTGCCAGGCAAGTTCGAGACCGGCACACAGAACCACGAATCACAGGTGGCCCTGCTGGGCACGTTCGAGTATCTCGATTGGGTGGCCTCGCTTGCGACGCCTTCGAAAATGTCGCTGCGCAGCCCGCGCGCAGTCCGCTTCCGGGCGGCCATCGACGCCATGCAGGAATACGAACGCATGCTGAGCGAGCGGCTGATCGGCGGGATCCTGGCGATCCCGGGCGCGAAAGTGTTTGGCATCACAGACCCGGCCCGTTTTGGCCAGCGCGCGCCGACCGTAGGCTTCCGGGTGCCGAAAGCCGGCCCGGAGGAGATCTCGGTGACGCTGGGCAAACAGGCCATCCTCATCCAACACGGCAACTACTACGCCCAGAATCTGTCCGAGCGGCTGGGTCTGGAAGACGGCGGCGGGGTGATCCGGGCTTCGATGACGCACTACAACACGGTCCGCGAGATTGACACCGTGCTCAACGCGCTGAGCTGAAACCCGGATGCTTTTGTCTGGCCAAATCTGCGCCATCATCCCTGCTTTCGAAGGGATGACGGGGAAAGCGCCGAGCCCGGCCGCGGCCCGCAGCCAGCAGAGTTGGGGCGTATGGTCATGAGGCCGCCGCGCATCGATATCCGGGCCTTGGGGCCGGCCGCGCTGATCGCGCTGGCGGCCGCCGCGACGTGGCCGATTACGTTTTGCGGTCTCGCCATCGCGCGGGGCGACCTGTTGCTTTATTTCTACCCCCTGCGCGACTTCGCCTCCCAGGCAGTCCGAGAAGGGCGCCTGCCGCTGTGGAACCCCTACACGTTCATGGGCGCGCCGTTTCTGGCCAACTCACAGGTCGGCTTCTTCTACCCAATCAACCTGCTCCTGGCCTGGCTGCCGGCCGACCGGGCGGTCTCGTGGCAGATCGGCTTGCATCTGGCCATCGCGGCGCTGGGGGCGTATGGCCTGGCCCGGCGTGGATTCGGACTGAGGCGGCTAGGCGCCTTCGCCGCGGCCCTGGTCTTTGGCCTGGGCGGCTATCTTGGCGCGCAGGTCGAGCACATCAACCAGCTCCAGGCTTTGGCATGGTTGCCGCTGATGGTGATGTGCGGGCTGCGCCTGGTCGATGGCCCCGGGCAGGGCCAAGGGATCCTCTCGCGCGGCATGGCGCGCGCGGCGCTGGCGCTCGCGGGACTGGTGGCATTGCAGGTCTTCGCCGGCCACACGCAATCGCTCTATATCAGCCTGTTCGGCCTGGGGCTGGCCTGCCTGCTGCGCAGCCTGAGCGCGCCCCGCGCGCCGCTGGCCCGGCGGGCACGGACGGCCTTGGTTTGGCTGATCGCGTTGGTCTCCGCCGGGGCGCTCGGCGCCCTGCTGTCGGCCGCACAGCTCGCGCCCAGCCTTGAGCTGGCCGGCGAATCGGCCCGGGCGGGCGGGTTGCCCTTCAACGAGGTCGGCTCTTTCTCGTGGCGGCCGTGGGTGATGGCCCGGGCTATGCTCCCGCCTTTTGGCGATCCGCTCTTCCCCGAGTACATCGCCTACCTCGGCGCATCGGGACTGGCCCTGGCCCTGGCCGGCCTGATCCTGCCGGGCGCGGCCGGCTCGCGCGGCGGACGGGTCGTGGCGCTCGGACTCGCGCTTGCAGGTGTGATCCTGGCGTTGGGCGTGGCCACGCCGCTGTTCAATCTGCTATATCGCTTTCTGCCCGGGTTCAATCTATTCCGGGCCCAGGCGCGCTGGCTGGTCTTGTTAGCGCTGGGCGCGGCGCTATTGGCCGGTTATGGCGTTGACGCGCTGCGGGCGGCGGCGTCGGCGCGGCGCTGGCGGATGTTGTTCGCGGCCTGGATCGGGCTAATGCTGTTGCTCGGCGCCGGCTTGATTCTTGGCGCGCGACTTTCGCCCGAGGCCGAATATCGCGGGTTGCCGGCGACTTCAACCTTGATCGGCTGGATGGCGTTTGGCGGGGCGGTCACGCTGGCCATGACGGTTGCGGCGTTCTGGCCCCGGGCTCGCAGCGCGGCGAGCCTGGCCCTGCCGGCGTTGCTTGTGCTCGAGCTCATGCTCGGCGCGCGCTACCAGCCCTACACCCGCGCCTCCGATCCCGGGGCGCTGACCGACCTGCGCCCATCGACCCTGCACGTGCTGGTCGACAACGCGACGCCTGGCGCGAGCGGACGCATCCTGACCTTATCGGGGCTGTTCTTCGACCCGGGCGATATGCCCGAGCAGCGCCTGATCTACGGGCCGGGTCTGAGCGCCGATGGGCTGTATGACCGGATCATCGCCTCCAAGCACAAGGAAATCCTCTCGCCCAATCTGTCGCTGACCTACCGCCTGCCGAGCGTGGACGGCTATGACGGTGGCCTGCTTCCGCTAAAGAGGTATGTTGATTTCGTTGGACAGTTCGCCGCCCGCGAGAAGGGCGGCGCGCTGGATGGCCGGCTGCGCGAGGTCCTGACCGGCGTGCCGGCCAACGCCTGGCTCGAAAAGTTGGGCGTGCGCTATGTCATCGCCGACAAGACCGCCGACATCTTCATCGACGGGGTGTACTACGACTTGCTTTTCAGCGCGCTCATCTCGCCCGCGCTCAGCGTAGCGCTGCGGCCGTATGACAGCACCGCCCTCGGCCTGGTGTTTGGATCGCGGCTGGGGACGAGCGCCCTGGCGGTGACGGCCACGCTCGCCTTTGCCGACGGCGCGGTCCGGGTCGCGCCGCTGACGGTGCTCAGCCCGACCTTCGCCGCGCGGATCGACCTGTCGGGGCGGCGAATCCCGCTAACGTTGACGCTGCAGTCAACCTCCGAGGCCCAGCTTCGCGCTCTGACCAGCATCGATGCCACGGACAGCTCGTTTCTGTCGCAAGGCGTGGGCGGCGAACATCGGATGCGGGTCGTCCACTCGGGCGATGTCAAGATCTACGAGAACCTGAACGCAGCCCCACGGGCGTTCGTCCAGGATGCGGCCGGGGCGCCCATGGCGGTGGTGATCGCCGAAGAAGCCGCGGAGCGGCTGCGAATTGTGATCCCGCCCGGCGCTTCGGCGGGCCGGCTGGTGCTGCGCGACGCGTGCTACCCGGGGTGGGTGGCCTGGGTCGATGGCGTCCCTGTTTCCATCGCCTGTTTCGAGGGCCTGTTCCGTGCCGTCGAGCTCGGGCCGGGCGCGCGCGAGGTAGTCTTCGCCTATGAGCCAGCCTCGGTCAGGATCGGTCTGCTGCTTTCGGGGGTGGGGTTGGTGGTGTGGGTGGCGCTCATGGCGTGGTTCGGGCGCTTCGCCGCGAAAGCGGCGATCCAGCGCATTTGGAAGCGATTTCCCCCTCCAACGCTTCCGTGAAATCAGTCCGCTTCGGTGTTGTCCGTGATCCATTTCACGATCCCTTTACGCCGCACGCGTACAAGGGTCGGCATGCAGCACGCTTTCCGTCCTCCCAGGCATGTCCGCATCCTGCCCGCCGCGCTGATCCTCGTTGTTCTGACCCAGGCGCTGGGGCCGGCCGCCGTTTTCGCGGCGCAGGACGCCCGGGCGAGGACGGGCGAGGTCGAGACGCTTGCGGCGCGCTTGGGAGTCGACCGGGAATTCGTCGCGAATCCCGAGGCTTTTCTCGATCGCCAGCGCATCGAGGCTGAGCGGCGCCAAATCGCCGCCCTGGCGGCGCTCGATCGCGAGGCGCAGCCCGACCCGGCCCGTCTGGCCGAAGCGCGCGCGGCGGTCGCCGCCACGCGAGACGCCCACGCCGCCAGCGCGTTTGGCGGCCTGCCCAATACCTTGGATGGTCTGGCCGGCGTGCTGGGTCGTGGCGCCGCCCCGGGCGAGCTGGCCGCTTATCGGCTCGCCCTTGCCTCGTCCAGGGCCGATCTCGCCCGGCTGGCCGGCCTCGAGCGCGAGCGGATCGATCCCAACCTGCAGCCCCGCCTCGACGCCTTTGTCAATCAGATGAACGGCGCGATCTCCGCCGCCGAGCAGGCCGCCGCCGCCAGCGCGCCGAACGCCGCCGCCCTGCCCGAGGTGCGACACGGCCTGGCCGCCGACCCGCCGCTGTATGACAAGACCGGCACGGTGCGCTCGCTGGCTGGAGCGCCGGCCGCATCGCGGCTGGACTACGGCCTCGACCAGCGCACCTTCACGGCCCAGAATTTCGTGCGGAGTTTCCTCGCCGATAACCGGCGCGTCGACGACCTCGTCCAAGTCTATAAGCAGATCCTGGCTCTGATCAGCGCTCCGACGGCCCCGCCGGTGGCCGCGGATCTCGCCCCCAACATCGATGTGCAGATCACCCAGGCAATCACCGACCTGGCCGTTTCGCTGGGCGGGCGTCCGCTCGATCTCTACAATTTTGTCCACGACCGCTTCGACACCGAGTTGTACTACGGCTCGAAGAAAGGCAGTCTGGGCGCTTTGTATGAAGCCGCCGGAAACGATGTCGATCAGGCGTCGCTCCTGATCGCCCTGTTGCGCGCCTCGGGGATCCCGGCCCGCTACGCGACCGGGGCCGTGCTGCTGTCCGAAGCCCAGGCCCGTGATCTGGCCCGGCTCAACCCGCCGCCCGGGGCGTCGTCGGCGCTGAGCGCCACGAACATCATCCTGACCTCCGGCATCCCGGCGGTGCGGGTGATCAATTCCGATGGCACTCAGGATGCGCGGATCGAGCACACCTGGGTTCAGGCCTGGCTGCCCTACGACCGGTATCGCGGTGTCGCCGACGGCGGCGCGGCCGCGCCGGCCTGGATCGACCTCGATCCCTTTATCAAACGCTATGCCGTTACCCCGCCCACGGCCGATCTGCGGGCGGTGGTTTTCAACCCGGTTGCCTACATCACAAGCGGGCCAAGCACAACGCTCCCGATCGACTACTACATCGATCAGGCCCTGACCTACGCCCGGACCAGCGGCCTGACCTGCGACACCATCGACAGCGCCGGCCTCACCCGGCTGCTCATCCCGGAGGCCCTGGAGTTGCTGCCGGCCGATCTGCCCGTCCGCCTGGTGACGCTGTTGTCCACCCCCAGCGCCCTGCCAGGCGCCATGCGCTACTCGGTCGGCGTGCGGGTGCTGGACGAATTCGGCGCGCTCGACCTGTCGGCCTCGCTGAACTTGCCGGCGATCTATGGCCAGCGCATCGATCTGAGCTACCCCGGCGCGACCGCCACCGACCAGACCGCCATTGACACCCGCGGGGGAATCTTCAGCACACCGCCGTATCTTGTCAATGTCCGCCCCACGCTCAAAGTTAACGGACAAGTCGTGGCGACCGCCGCGCCGCTCCGGCCGGGAACGCCGCGGATCCTGACCGTTCAGTTCGTGACGCCCAAGTTCACCTCCGACACGCCCCAGATCTCGCACAACATCGCAGCCGGCGGACAGTACGTGATCGGGCTGGATTACCAGAGCACCCCCCAGCGCGTGCTTGACGACGCGATCCTGCGCCAGGCCCAGCTCAACCCCGCCAGCGACGACGGCAAGGCGCAGAAGCTTTACGGCGCGATCCTGGCGTATTTTCGCGAGACCAACCGCGGGCGCGATGTGGCGCTCAGCGTCCAACAGAATGGCTACATCCGCGACCTGGGCGCGGGCTTTGCCTCGATCGAGGCCGTCCCCACGCTGGTCAATGGCGCGCCGGTCGCGCTGCGCTTTGGGGGTTACGAGTTGGATGTAGCAAAGCTCACCCACGCCTTCTATGACCTGGAGAGCGCAAAGCAGACCCGCTCGTTCGCGGTCGCCCAGGCCTGGGGGTTCAATACGAGCGCCCTCGAGCACTGGACGCTTCAGCAGACCTATGCCAAGCGCTCGATCTCGTCGGTCAGCGCCTTGCAGATTGCAGCGCTGCAGGGCCAGCCCATCCTCACCATCACCTCGGCCGGGCAAGTAGCCGCCCTTGGGTTGAGCGCGCAGGCCAAGACAAACATCACGAACGCCCTGGCCCGCGGGCGGCGGGCGCTGGTCAGCCAGAATCCGATTTCGTATGGCGGCTGGTCGGGCGAGGGCTACGTCACCTACGATCCCGTCCTGGGCAGCGCCAGCTATCTGATCAGCGGCAACCTGAACGGCGGGATCACTTCGGATTTCGGCGCGCCGTCGATGGAGTCGGTGTGCGGCGCAGGAAATGGCGATACCTGCCCCCCTTCGACATATTTCACACTCCTCTTCTATAGCATCACCGGGCTGTCCGGCTCGGTGGGCGATCCCGTCAGCCTGTCCAACGGCAACCTTACTCAGGAGGAAGTCGATCAGCGGGTGATGGCGATGGGTCTGCCGATTGGCTTTATTCGTTTCTACAACTCGCTGGACGCCAGCGCCAGCGATAGCCGGATTGGCTATGGCTGGAGTGACAGCTTCAGTCAGCGGGTGATCACGGACACGGGCGGCGCGCGTGTATACGTTCAGCGGGATGGACACGCATACCCGTTCGCGCCGGATGGCGGCGGCGGGTTCATCCGCCCGCCCGGGTTCTTCATGTCCCTCACCCAATCCATCACCGGCTACGTGCTGGGAGACGCGGCGGGCGTCTTCGAGCAGTTTGACCCGAGCGGGCGGCTGGTGGCGCTGAGCAACGGAACCCTCACCCATCAGTTGATTTACTCGGGTCCGCAATTGATCCAGGTGCAGGACGCGTCGGCGCGCGCGGCGCTCAGTTTTGGATACGGGCTGGACGGCCGAATCAGCCAGGCCACAGATGTGGACGGCCAGGTATCGCGGTACGGCTATGACGTGGCCGGGAACCTCATCGTGGTGACCGCCACCAACGGCATGACGATGACGTATGGATACGACAGCGTTCATCGCCTGACCAGCGTCCGCGACGCGCTGGGCCAGGTCAACCTGTATGAGTACGACGCCCAGGGCCGGATGCAGCGCCACACCGATCCGCTTGGACAGGTGGAGAGCCTGCGTTATGACCCGGCCAACAATCGGGCGGTCTACTCAACCGCCGACGGACAGGATCAGGTATATGCCTTTGACAGCAAGGGACGGATGACATCCCACGTGGACGCGCAAGGCAACAAGACCCGGATGGCCTACAACGCCGATGACCAGGTCGTCCAGACAATCGACCCACGCGGCAATGCGTCCAGCGCGGCCTACGACGCGAATGGCAATCTGATTGCGCGCACGGACGCGACGGGCCAGACCCAGACGGCTTCGTACAACGCTCAGAGCCAACCAATCAGCGCAACCACGATGGTCGAAGGCGTGCCCGTAACCACCCGGGCGACCTACGACCCGAACGGCTACCTGCTGAGCGAGATCGACGCTTCCGGGCGGGCGGTGACCTACACCCGGGACGCAAACGGTCTGGTGATTGGCAGGATCGACAGCGGCGGGTCGGCGGTCGGATTCACCTACGGCCCGGATGGGCAGGTGAAGACGGCCTCGCGCACCGTCGCTGATGTTGATGGCGCGCCATTGGCAATGACCCAGATCATCAGCCGGGGTCCGGGCGGGTTGGCGACCCAGGTGCAGGGGCCAAGCGGGCGAGTCTTCACGATTGCGCCGGATGCGTCCGGGCGGCCCCAGGCCACCGATATTGGCGGGCGCAGCGCGACGCTGCAATACGACGCGGCCGGCCGGATCAACCGGATCGAGGATAACCGCGGCTTCACCCAGACCATGGCCTATGACGCCAAGGGCCAGGTCGTCGTGCAGCAGGACAGCTATGGGCGAAAGACGCTCAAGGAGTACCTGCCCGGCGGGCGGCTTGGCTCGCAGGCCGATGAGCGCGGGCGGGTCGTGCGCTTTGTCTACGACGACCTTGGCCGGCCGGTGCGAACCATCCTCCCGGATGGGACGCTGGTTGCCACCGGCTACTGCGCCGGCGACACGACACCCTGCAAGAGCGTCGACGCGCTCGGGATTGTGACAAGCCGCGATACGGATCCGCTCGGGCGGGTGCTGACAGCCACCAATGGGCTGGGCGCCCCGAGCGGGATGCGCTATGACGGGCTCGGGCGTCAAACGTGGCAGATCGATCCTCTCGGGAATGCGATCCAGTTCCGCTACGATGGCGCGGGCCGCCTCACCCGGGTCATTGATCCGCTTGGCCGCCAGACCCTCTACACCTACGACGCGCGCGGCAATATGGCCAGCCTGACCGACGCCAATGGACACAGCCGAACTTACGCCTACGACGCGCTGGGGCGGGCTGTGCGCGAGACCGATGCGGCGGGCCGGAACGCCAAGGGCTATTACAACGCTGCCGGCGATCTGTACAAGACAGTGGATGCGAAGAGCGTGGCCACCCTGTATGCCTACATGCCGGATGGCCAGCCCGCCTCGGTGATAACGCCCGACGGCGTGGATCTGTTCGCCTATGACGGCCAGGGTCGTTCGGCGGGTGAGTCCAATGCCATTGGGGCGACAAGCCGAGCCTACGACGCGCAGGGCCGGATCGTGAGCGAGACCCAGGTCGTCAGCGGAGTGGCGCGCACGCTAGCCTATGGCTACGCGCCGGACGGGCGGATCATCTCGATGACGCTGCCTGGCGGCGCGACTACGACCTATGGCTATGACGTGATGGATCGCCTGGCCTCGATCACCGATCACACCGGCGGGGTGACAACCCTGGCCTACGACGCGGGCGGACGGCGCACCCGGCTGAAACTGCCAAACGGGGTGACCACATCCTATGCCTGGGATAACGCCTATCGCCTGACGGCCCAGATCACCCGCAACGCCGCGGGCGCGGTCCTGGCCGCCTTCAGCTATGCCCACGACGCGGCGGGGCGCCGGACCTCGATGACGGACATGGCCGGCCACGCCACGACCTACGCCTACGACGCGAACTCGCGCTTGACGGCGGTCGCCTATGGAAACGGGCGAACCCAGTCGTTCACCTATGACAACGTCGGCAATCGGCTGACCCAGAGCGTCAACGGTGTGACCACCAGTTACGCCTACGACGTCGCCGACCGTCTGCTGAGCGAGACAACGGCCGGGCAGACCACGACGTATGCCTACGACAACAATGGCAACCTGCTGAGCCGGACCAGCGTCGCGGCGAACAGTGTCTACACCTTCAACCAGCGCAACCAGCTTGTAGGCGCGACGGCAACTGGGGCCGGACAGTGGAGCTTCGGATACTTCCCGGGCGGCGCGCGCGCTTTCGAACAGGCCAGCCTGCCCGGCGGGGGTGTCCAACGGATGGAGTTTCTCAATTCCGGCGGCGGCGTTGCGGCCGATTACGCCAGTGACGGCTCGATCACCCGTTATCTGCGCGGGGCGGGCGTCGATGAGCTGTTTGGTTTTGAGCGGAATGGTGTCTGGACGTATGTTGCCCAGGATCCGCAGGGCAGCGCGGCGGCGCTCATCGATGCGAGCGGGAACGTGATCGGCCGGCGGACCTATGACGCCTTTGGGGCTGTGCTCGAACAAACCGGGCTGTGGCCCACGCGCTATGGCTACACCGGCCGGGAGGACATTGGCGCCACGGGGTTGATGCACTACCGCAGCCGCATCTACGACCCGCGGACGGGGCGCTTCGCGAGTCCGGATCCGTTCGCGGGCCGCTCCGAGCAGCCCGCCTCGCAACATCGCTTTACTTATACCTGGAACGACCCAATCAAC
Organism: Thermoflexales bacterium; assembly: GCA_039917915.1. Classification (GTDB taxonomy): domain Bacteria; phylum Chloroflexota; class Anaerolineae; order J036; family Brachytrichaceae; genus Brachythrix. Next base: position 5,315 of record JBDSIP010000065.1, on the reverse strand, counting down.
CACACGGACCCGAGTGGCGAGGATCCCGGCCCCGGCGACCCGGCGATTTGGTTCCACAGCAACAACACGTTCCTCCAGTTTATCTACGATACATGGGCGGCCGATACCGCCAAGAACGCGTTCAAAGGCAGGTGTGTCTCCGGCCCGATTTGCCTGCTGGCCAGCGTGATCATCACCTTCTACGAGACCTATTTCGGCTTGATTAGTTCGGTCCACACGTTGCTTTTCAAGTACAGCAACCTGCCGGACATGCCAGCCGCGCTTGGCCTGGTTGTCGTGCTTTGGATCCCAATTACAGTTGCCGCCATTCTGCTCGACCTCGCGGGCCAGTCAGATGAGGGGGATGTTTTTGATATCACCAGTTGGAAAAAAGAAGTCATGATGAGCGCCGCGGCCAAGGTCACCGAATACATTGCCCAATACTTTCAATGGCCGAACTGCAGCGACGAAGACTGGATCAACGGCCTGTGCGGGTTTGGCTATTTGGTCGCGCTCGAAGGCATCAAGTTCTTCGCCCGGCTCGGTCTTGGCCTGGCGAGTGATCCCCTGGGAGGCCTCAAAGCCGGTGCCGCGGACACGATCAAGCTTTTTCTGGCCCCTGAGGTATCGATTGGGATTGTGATATTTGCCCGCTGGCTCGTGTCGCCGCCCGCACCCGCACCTGCCCCATAGGCGACGAGGAAAAGCATCATGATCAAACGCCTGCCCGTCCTCCTCCTCAGCCTGGCCCTGGCCCTGCCCGCGGCGATTCCGCTCCCGGCTGCCGCGCCCGCTGTTGGCCCAGCCCGCCCGGTCGGCACGGCCTCGGGCGCCGCCTGGTTGCTCGCCCGCCAGGACGCTGGCGGGGCCTGGCCCAACCTGGCCGGGCTGACGGCCCGCGATACCGCCACCGTCGTCGAGGCGCTGGCCGCGCTCGGCCAGGCGGGCGGCGGGTTCGAGCGCGGGGCAGCCTGGCTGGCTGCCCGTGAGCCGGTCTCGACCGACCTGCTCGCTCGAGCGGTCCGCGCATTGCAAACCGGCGGGCGGGCCGACGCCGACCTCGAGGCCACTCTGGCCGCCCGCCAGCGCAATGATTGGGGCTGGGGGTTCGCGGCGTCATCGTTCAACAGCGACGCCTTCGATTCGGCTCTGGCCATGCGCGCCTTGCGGGCCAGCCCTGCCTATTCACCCACTCGGGCGTCTCAGGGGATCCAATATCTGATGGGCAAGCAGGGCGCGAATGGCGGCTGGTCGCTGACCCCCGGGATCACCAGCACGTTCGCCACTGCGCATGGGCTTCTGGCGTTGGATATCTGGCGCGACCGCTACAACCTGGCCACCCCGATCGGCCGGGCGGCGGCGCTGCTGCAGGCCAAACAGAAGGGCGATGGCTCGTATGGCGACAGCCCGAGCGGCACGGTTGAGGAGACTGCCCTCGCCCATCTCGCACTGTGGAACTCGGGCGCGGTTACCCCGACCGCGCTCGCCAACGCCCGGGCCTGGCTCGCCGGGGCGCAACTCGGCAATGGGAGTTGGAGCAACAGCGTGTATGCCACCGCCCTGGCGCTGCAGGCGCTCGCCCAGCCAGATAACGCGCGCATCACCGGGCGGGTCGTGGTCGAGGGCGGCGCGACCGGCATCGCCGGGGCTACGGTCGCCGCCGGCGCGGTCTCGACGACGACAAACGCCAGCGGCTACTTCACCCTGACCGGGGTCTTTCCCGGCGCGATCACGCTGAGCGCCGCGAAGAGCGGCTTTAATACTTCCGAGCTTCCCCTCAGCGCGCCGGCCGAAGGCACGACAAGCGCCGGGGTTATGCCCCTGCGCGGGAGCGCGCCCAGCGTCTTCTTCACCTGGCTGCCCGACCCGGCCTCCGAAGCCGACACGATCGTGTTTGCAGACGCATCGGTCGCCCAGCCCGGGACCAGCATCGTCGAATACACCTGGATGGCCAGCAACGGCGCCTTCGTCCAGGGCGCCTCGCCGAGTTTTGCGGTGATTCCGCCCGACAGCGGGCCGCTCTCGGTGACGCTCCAGGCACGGGACAACTTGAACCGTTATTCGCATCTGGAGCGGGTTGTCGATGTCCTAAACACCCCGCCACAGGTCTCGGCCAGCGGCCCGATCTCCGAGTTGGTCGGTATGACGCTGACACTCGAAGCGACGATGACCGATAGCGGGCGCATCGACGTTACCCGCCTGGTCGGGGTATGGGAGCTGGGCGATGGGCTGGTCTACACCGGCGCGCGCGTCTCGCGGCCTTATTCGTCCATTGGGACCTACACCGCGACTTTCACGGCCTGGGATCGGGATGGCGCCTCGGCCAGCGCCTCGGTCAGCTTCGACATCGTCCCCAACGGGGCGATCACCCAGACTCCGCCCATTACCGAGATCATCCCGCCGGTTCCCGTCCTCACGTTCACCCTGCGGACGAATGGGCCGGCCTGCCCGGCCCTCCCGCCGCGCGAGGGAGATCGGTGCGTCTTTGATCCGCTCGCCTCGTTCAGCAATGATGGCACGCCCTTCGCCGGGATCGCCTGGACATTTGGCGATGGCACGCCCGAGGAACCGGTGGCCGGGCTGATCAGCCGCACCCATCGCTACGCCCAGAACGGCTCGTATGAGGTTTCGGCCTTTGGCCAGGTCGAGAGCGGGCTGTTTGCCGTGCTCACCCAGACGGTCACCATCGTCAACGTGCCGCCGGCGGTCAGCCTGTATGGAGGCGGGGCCGAAGACGCCGGCAACCTGGTCGCTTTGCATGCCAGTGTGTTCGACCCGGGCGATGCCGCGGCCCTGGCGTATCGCTGGTGGTTTGGGGATGGGACATCCGGGGCGCCGACGAACGTCACCCTCAACGGCGCAACCGCCAGCGTGCTCGGCGAGCACCGCTGGCTGAGCGGCGGTGTCTTCAGCGCCACCCTGGTTGTCACCGACACCGATGGCGCGGTCAGCGAGGCGGCGACAGTCTTCACGATCACCAACAACCGCGCCCCGCTCATCACGTCCGAGCCGCCACTTGTCGCCGTCGTCGGTTTGACCTACACGTATGCCATCGCGGCTACCGAGCCCGACTCGGACACAATTGCATGGTTGCTCTCGGCCCCGCCGGCCGGAATGAGCATTGACACCGCCGGTGTCATTACCTGGATCCCGGCCCTGGACCAGATTGGCCAGGCCCTCGTTGTCGTCATCGCCGGCGACGGCACGGGGCATCTCACCCAGCAGAACTGGTGGGTGACGGTCAACCCGCCGGTGATTAACCCGCCGGGCGTGGGCGGGCTCTTCCCGCCCGACCTTGTGCCGGTCAGCGTCGATGCCCGCGACGCGCGGGTTTCGGCCGAGTCGAATCTCGTCAGCGGGCTCGTCACCGTCACGACCCAGAACCTGGGTCTGGGCGGGTCATTTGGCGCGTTCACCGTCACCGTCTTCGATGACGTGGACGGCGATGCGATCCGCACGCCCGGGGTCGACATCGACCTGGGCGCGGCCCGGGTGGCGATCACCCTCGGCCCGGCCGCGGCTGTCGCGGCGGGGATTCCCGTCAGCGGGATTGCCCAACTGCGAGATGCAACCCTGTCGGCGATGGTCGACAGCGCCAACGAGATCGGCGAGAGCGCCCTGGGCGAATCGAACAACGTCCGGACCAGCGCTTATACCCTGCGCTATGTCCCGCCGCCGGGCGTCTTTGCGCCCTATCTCAAGTGGGCGTGGCGCGGCGCGGCGAATCTCGAGGGCGGCGACGGCGCGTGGGTGAACAATATCGCGGCCGTGGCGCCCTTCATTGACACGACCGGCGATGGAGTCATCGATGCCGCCGACACGCCCGCGATCGTCTTCGAGGCCTCAGAGTTTCTTGGCCCGCCCGATGATTTGGCCCGCGCGGCCCGGCGGGCTGGCCAGGACTGTGATCCAAAGCTGGAGGAGAAGTGCGAGGCGATCCCGCGCGCGCCAATCGCGCCCGGGGCAGGGTCGCGGAACGATGTCATCCGGGTGCTGCGTGGCGACACCGGCGTCGAAGTCTGCGATGTGGCGCTTCCCTTTGGCACGTTCAACGAGGGGGTCAACCACACCGCTGTCGGCGATCTGGACGGGGATGGCCGGCCTGAGATCGTCATCGTTGACGCGAGCAGCCGGCCGCGCGCCTTCAACAACGACTGCTCGGCGAAGTGGGCGGGCCAGACGCCTACCGCGACCGTCGGGACGGGCTACGCCGGCGCGCCGACGCTGGCCGATCTGGACGGCGATGGTAAGGTCGAGGTGATCTACAGCAACGCCGTTTGGAACTTCGACGGCAGCCTGCGCTGGGTGGGCGCTGGTCCGACCTCATATTCGCGCTACTGCTGCTTTGCCACGGTCGCCGATCTCGACGGCGATGGCGCTCCCGAGGTTGTCGTGAATGGCCAAACTGCCTATCGCGCCGACGGCTCGCTTTACTGGCAGCGGGCCGATCTGCCGGTGGGCTATGTCGCCGTCGCAAATCTCGACGCCGATGCGCGGCCCGAAATCATCAGCGTTGCCGCGGACTGGGAGGGCGTCCGCGCGCTCGAGCACACCGGCGCGACAAAATGGGGACCGGTCGCGCTGCCGCAGGGTGGGGGCGGGCCGCCGGCCGTCATCGACCTGAATCGCGATGGCGTGCCCGACATCGCCGTGGCGGGGTACCGCCGCCTGGTGGCTTTGAACGGGATGGACGGCGCGATTCTGTGGAGCCGCGCCATCCGCGACAATTCATACGCCGGCGGTGTCGCCGCCTTCGACTTTGACGGAGATGGTATTCCCGAGCTGGCCTATCGCGACGAATTCGACCTGTTCCTCTTCCGCGGCAGCGACGGCGCGGTGCTGTGGCAGATCCCCAACCCCAGCGCGACGGCGGCCGAGTATCCCGTCATCGCCGATGTCGACAATGACGGGCACGCCGACCTGATCGTTTCGCGCGACCAGTACTGGGGCGCGGGCGAGGCGGTGGGCGTGATCGACGCCGGGGTGTTCGTGTATGGCGATGCGCTGAACAACTGGCGCCCGGCACGCGGGGTCTGGAATCAGCACGACTACCACTTCAGCAATGTCACCAACGACGGGCGCGTGCCCGCCCGCGAAACGCCGAGTTCGACGCGCCACAACACCTTCCGCGCCCAGCACGCGCCAGACGGGCTCGATCCGTTTGCGGCGCCCGACCTGGTCGCGCTCCGTTTGGAGGTGGACACCAGCAGTTGTCCGACGGAACTTGGTCTTGCGTTTCGCGTGCGCAACACCGGCAACGCCGTCGTCCCGCGCAACGTTGCGATCGGTTTCTATGACGGGGTGATCGCCCCGGCCAACCGCATCGCCACCGCCAG
>JBDSIP010000064.1:0-2829 GCA_039917915.1 Thermoflexales bacterium | reverse complement strand
AAAATTCTGGTCAACGACCGCGAGAACGCCAAGTATTTTGGCCGCGAGTCGGATGTGGGCATGGTCAGCGCGCCGCTGGCGATTTCGACCACGACGGCCTACAACGTGAGCATTCACGTGGTGGGCGGCGGGATCACCGGCCAGGCGACCGCGGCCCGGATGGCTGTGGCTCGTGCGTTGGTCACGGCGGATCCCGAGTTGCGCGCCGCCCTGAAGGCGGCGGGTTACCTGTCGCGCGATGCCCGTGAGAAGGAACGCAAGAAACCCGGTCTCAAGCGCGCCCGCAAGGCGCCGACCTACACCAAGCGCTAAAACCCATCCCAATACCCATGCCGGAATCGCACTCCCCTGGCGCAGCCGGGGGAGTGCGATTCGGAGAGCGGGTTTTGTAAAGGGTTTCACGTCCTGCGAGGAATGTCATGAATCTCGTCGAATCGATTGAAAAGAGCCTGATCGCCAATTCGAAGGTGCCCAAGTTGCAACCTGGCGACACGGTGCGTGTGCACCAGAAGATCGTTGAAGGGGAGCGCGAGCGCATTCAGGTGTTTCAAGGCACGATCATCCGCCTGGGCAAGGGCGGCTTGAACGCCCGTTTCACCGTGCGCCGCATCGCGACCAACAACATCGGGGTCGAGCGGACCTATCTGCTGCATTCGCCGCGGATTGAGAAGATCGAGGTGGTTCGGCACGCCAAGATCCGCCGCGCGCAGTTGTACTATTTCCGCCAGCTCCAGGGCAAGAGCGCCCGCCTCAAGGAGCGCCTGGTGGCCAAGACTGGGGCCAAGGCCGCAGTTGCGCCTGTCGCGCCTGCCCCGGCGCCAGAAGCACCGGCCGCCTAAACGCGCCCACGTTCATCCGTCCGACACCGAGCCGCGCCCTGCGCGGCTCGATGCGTTTGTGATCACGGAAAACACGGAGGCTGCGGATGCCTCGGATGCGCTCAGTTTCAGCGGGCAGTGCCTTTTCGTGTCATCCGCAGGGTCCGTATCCTCGGTGACTCAGACGGGAGGTGCCACATCGTCTGACTCGCGGATGCGGAAGATGACTCGGAGGGCGCGGATGAGCGCTCGCCGCGATCAACCGCGCGGGATTTCTCCGTCAGTTCTTGCGCTCCCGCCTCACGTCCCCCGCTCATACGCAATCCGCCCATCGATGATCGTCACGTCCACCCGCAGATCCTTGATCGCCTCGGCCGGGCAGCGCCAGTAGTCGCCGTCGAGGACGGTAATGTCGGCCAGATAGCCCGGGGCGAGGCGGCCCTTGTGCTGCTCCTCGCGGGTGAGCCAGGTCCCGGCTGCCGTGGTCGCGTAAAGCGCCTCCTCGCGGGTCACCGCCTCCTGGGGCGCGATCAGCGTCCCCTTCCAGGTCTTGCGGGTGACCAGGGCATACAGGTTGATCAGCGGGTTGTAGTGGACTGTGCTGGGCACGTCGCTGGTGGCGATCACCTTGATCCCGCGGTCGAGATACGTGCGCATCGGCTTGTAGCGGTGGGCGAGCTCCGGGCCGACATCCCGAAAGAGATCGTCGCCCTCGTAGTAGATGAAGGTCGGCTGGATGACGGCGGCGATGGCGTGCTCGGCCATCTGGGTCAGGCTCTGCTCGCTGGCGAAATAGGCGTGAATCAGGTTGTGCCGGTGGTCCTTGCGCGGAGAGGCGGCGATGACGTCGGCGAAGGCGGCCGCCGACTCGTGATGGGCGCGGTCGCCGATGGCGTGGATGCCGATGTCCCAGCCCAGGCTGTGCCCGCGCTCGAAATACCGGCGCAGATCGGCCGGGTTGAGCCGGTTGTAGTCGCGGACCTCGGTCTCGCCGACAAAGGGCTTGAACATCCAGGCCGTCCGGCTGGTTGTCCCGCCGTCAACGGCCATCTTGAGCCCGTTCAGGCGCAGCCAATCGTCGCCCAGGCCGGTGTAGACCCCCAGCTCGGCCGCGCGCGCGTCGAGCGGACCTTCGTGCTCATACTCGCGGAAGCCATGCCAGGAGGCCATCACGCTCGAGCGCACCCGCAGGCGGCCCTGGCGGCGGGCGTCCATGTAGGCCCGCATTTCCCAAGCCTCGAGCCCGGGATCGTTGATGCTGGTGATCCCCGCCGCGAGATAGGCCCGCCCGGCAGCGTCCAGGGCGTCAACGAGCGCCTCGGGCGCGGGCTGGGGCAGCAGATGGCGGACCAGCGGTTTGGCCGCGGCTCGCAGACCACCGTTGGGCGTGCCGTTCGCCTCGCGCTCAATCTTCCCGCCGGGCGGGTCGGCCGTCTCGCGGGTGACCCCCGCAAGTTCCAGGGCCCGGGTGTTGACGACATCCATGTTGAAGAAGCGCTTGAGCAGGACCGGGTGCCTGGTCGTGGCCGCGTCGAGGTCATGCCGGGTGGGCAGGCGGCCCTCCTCGAACAGCGATTCGTTCCAGCCCTCGCCGATGATCCACTCTCCCTCGGGCGTGTGGGTGGCCACGGCCCGCACCCGGACCGCCATTTCGGCGATCGACTGGCAGTCGTCGAGGCCGATCCGGCCGAGCTTGAGGCCGATCTCGAGTTGGTGGTTGTGGGCGTCGTTGAAGCCGGGGAAGGCCACCCGCCCGCTCAGATCGACCTGGCGCGTGCCGTCGCCGGCCAGGGCCTGGATGCTGGCGTCATTGCCAACGGCGATCACCCGGCCATGCTTCATCGCGACGGCGGAACAGTTCGGCATCTCAGCGGCGAAGGTTGTGATTGCGCCGTTGAAAATGATCAGATCGGGAGCGAGGGAGCGGGTGAGGAGGCTCATGGTGGGACGAATTGTGCCAGAAGGTTTCAGATTTCCGGAGACGATATGCCCCGCCCCGGCGTACGCCGGG
>JBDSIP010000063.1:0-2517 GCA_039917915.1 Thermoflexales bacterium | reverse complement strand
GGGTCGGTTTGAGGTTGAGCTCGGCGCCTAGATCGCGCAGGGTCTTCTCGATCACCGGCTCGCTGAACTCGCTCAGCGCGGCCATCTCCGAGCGCGCTGCGCGCAGGGCAGCCAGCGACAGGTGCAGCTCCATCTTCGGGCCGATCAGCATCTCGGCCGGCGGGGTCGGGATGTCGTTGAAGAAGAAGTCGACCAGGTCGGCGGCCTTGGTCAGACGGTCGAGGCGGATCTGGATCAGCGGGATCAGGCGATGCAGGCGGTCCATTTTGGCCGGTGTGTCGACGGCGACCCCGGCCTTCTCAAGGAAGGGCAGCAACCGTTGGGCAAGGTCCTCCGGCGCGAGCATGCGGATGTGCACGCCGTTCAACCAATCCAGCTTGGCGTAGCTGAAGATGGCCGGCGAAGAGCCGACCTTCTCGAGGGTGAATTTTTCGTACAACTCGCTCAGGGTGAAGACGTTCTGCTCGTCGCCCTGGCCGGGCGCCCAGCCCAGCATGGCCAGGAAGTTGACCAGCGCCTCGGGCAAATAGCCCGCCTCGCGGAACTCGCTCACGCTGGTTGCGCCATGCCGCTTGCTGAGCTTCTTGCCGTCGTCGCTCAATACGAGCGGGACATGGGCGAAACGCGGCAGTTCCCAGCCAAAGGCCTGCAGGATGTGGATGTGCTTCGGCGCGCTGGGCAGCCACTCGACCGCTCGGATGACGTGCGAAACCTGCATCAGGTGATCGTCGACCATCGCCGCGAGATGATAGGTCGGGTAGCCATCCGACTTGAGCAGGACCACATCGTCGAGGTTGCCGTTGTCAAAGGTGACCTTGCCCTGGATCATATCGTCCAGGGTGATCGTGCCGCGGGTTGGCATCTCGAGCCGGATGACATGCGGCTCGTCGGCCCCCACGTCGTCGCGCAGGCGCATGGGTTTGCGGAAGGTGAAGGCCTGTTTGGCCGCTTGCGCTCTGCCGCGCATGTGATCGAGTTCCTCGGAGGTCTCGTTGGCCCGGTAGGCCAGCCCGCGCTCGACCAGCCACTCAGCGTGCTGTTTGTAGATATCGAGGCGTTGGGACTGCACGTAAGGCGCATGCGGCCCGCGCATCTCCATCGCCCCGTCCCAATCCTCGTTGGTCTTCATCCGGGCGAGTTCGGCCCGGCCGGGGCCCTCGTCCATCTCGACGCCCAGCCATCGCAGGCTTTCGACGATCGAGCGGGCGGAGCCGGGCACATAACGTTCCTGGTCGGTGTCTTCGATACGCAGGAAGAATTTGCCGCTGGCATGCCGGGCGGTGAGCCAGGCGAAGATCATCGTGCGGATATTGCCGATGTGCGGCTCGCCGGTGGGAGAAGGGGCGTAACGGGTTCGGACGTCCATGAGATTCGATGCGGTCGCGGGCTAAAAAACGCGCCGCCTGCCTGGGTTCCGGCGGGCGGCGCGCGTGAAATCGCGTTATTCCTTGAGCCAAGCGTCGCCGGCGCGGGCATAGCTGAGCAGTTCGCCGGGCTGGAAGTAAAGTTTGATCTCGCGTTCGGCGGTTTCGGGCTTGTCCGAGCCGTGGACGAGGTTGCGCGAGATGTTCAGGCCGAAGTCGGCTCGGATGGTGCCCGGGGCGGCGTTGAGCGGGTTGGTCGCGCCCATCGTCGCGCGCGAGGCGGCGACGGCGTCCGGCCCTTCGAGGACCATGACGACGACCGGAGCGGAGGTCATGTAGGTGACGGTGCCCTCGTAGAAGCCCTTGCCCTTGTGTTCGGCGTAATGCTCTTCGGCGAGCGCGCGGGGGATCTGGATGAGTTTGAGGCCGGCCAGGCGCAGGCCGCGCTGTTCAAAGCGCTTGACGACATCGCCCACCAACGCGCGCTGTACGCCGTCGGGTTTGATGATGATGAGAGTGCGTTCCATAGTGCGGGGGATTATAGGGGACAGGTCATATCCTCAGCCTCGCCACCAGCGTCCCTGCTGCAAGGGCCAGCCCGATGCCTGGCACGGCCAGCCCGATCAGGCTGCCGAGGCCAAAGCGCGGCGCGCCGGCCAGGAGCGAGAGCAGGATGGGCAGCACCGGCAGCAGCAAGCCGCCCACAACCAGGGCAACCGCGGCGATCAGCCAGGTGTACTCGCCCCGGCGTTTGTTCAGCACCCGCCGCAGAACCTCGGCCACGCCCCCGCCCAGGATCGGCCCGCCAAAAATGGCGGCTAGAAAGCCGATGATCGAGCCGCCTACCAGGCTCAGGACGAAGCCGCCGATCATCCCGCCGAAGAACGCCACAATCCCTGTCCCGACATAGTCGGCGGGCTTCGCGTTGAAGAAGCGCGCCCGGCGGCCCTTGACGTAGTCCGGGCAGACATAGCCGACCGGCGTGCGGGTGGCATCTTTCAGCATGAGCGGTCGTGAGCACTTCGCGCAGCGCAGCGTGGTTTCGCCGCTGGCCACGTATGGGCACACTTGTTCAAAGGGGACATCCTGGACACTTGTCTGCATAGGTATTTTCAAAATCGATATGCACCGCCCCGGCGTACGCCGGGGCGGT
>JBDSIP010000062.1:0-6349 GCA_039917915.1 Thermoflexales bacterium | reverse complement strand
TGGATTTGGCCTAGCGCGGCATCAAGGTTTCGGCCACAAGAAGGGCCCTGAGCTTGTCGAAGGACCCGTCGGCGCGGTTCGCCGGCCCTTTCCGGACCCTGCGTACGCCGGGGCGGGGCAAATCGCTTTCGGCGACCCTCCGTCTTGGCGGCATATAATCTTGCATTGCGCGCAAAGTGCGCGCGGCATGCCCAGGATGGCACAGACGCCGCGAGCCTTCACGCCCGCGATTGGCTGTGCTTTTTTGTTGTGCGCACTGGAACGCATCCGAATAGTTCTTGGCGATCCCACCATCCCGCGCTTCGCGCGGGATGGTGGGATCGCCAAGAACATTCAGGATGGCCCATACACTGTAACCAAGGAGTCAAACGCAATGCGCATCGGAATTCTCACGGGCGGCGGCGATGTCCCCGGCCTCAATCCCGCCATCAAGGCCGCAGTTGAACGCCTGCTTGAGGCCGGCCATGAAGTCATTGGCATTCGCCGCGGCTGGGCGGGCCTGTTGAACTTCAACCTGGAAGACGAAAACAGCGCGAAGCAGTGGACGCTGCCGCTGGACCTGAGTGTTGTTCGCACGATTGACCGCACGGGAGGGACTTTCCTGCACACCAGCCGGACCAATCCCGGAAACGTCAAGCCCAGGGACGTGCCGGCATTTCTGCGCAGCGGGACCGTGTTCGGGGCGGGTCTGAGCGACCGCTACGACTTCACCTCGCACGTGCTGAGCGTGCTGAAACTTCTGCGCATTGAGGGTTTGATCGCGATCGGCGGCGACGACACCCTGAGCTATGCCCTGCGCCTGAACAACGAGGGATTGCCGATCGTGGCGATTCCCAAGACGATGGACAACGACGTGCGAGGGACCGATTACTGCATCGGCTTCAGCACGGCCATCACCCGCTCGGTTGAGTTCATCCACAACCTGCGCACCTGCGCGGGCAGTCACGAGCGCATCGCCGTGGTCGAGCTCTTCGGCCGCAACTCCGGCGAGACCTCGCTGGTGTCGGCCTATCTGTCGGATGCCGATCGCTCCGTGATCAGCGAAGTCCCCTTTGACATCTATCGCTTGTGCGACTTCCTGAAGAACGACAAGGACCGAAGCCCGAGCAACTACGCCATGCTGACGATCTCAGAGGGCGCGAAGCAAACCGGCGCGGGCGCGCTCGAGCGCGGCGAAGAAGACGCCTACGGGCACCGCAAGCTGGGCGGCATCGGCGACTACGTGGCTGAGATGGTCAAGCGCCTTACGGGCGAGAACACCATCTATCAGAATGTGGCCTATCTCATGCGCAGCGGCGCGCCGGACGTCGTCGACCTGATGGTCGGGCGCAATTTCGGCACACTCGCGGCGGACCTGATGCTGGCGGGAAAAACCGGGCGCATGGTCGCGTTGAGCAAGGGCATTTACACCCACGTGCCTTTGTCCGAAGTCGGCGGTGGTTCGCGCCCGGTGGATGTCGAAGAACTCTACGACAGCGTCAACTACCGGCCGCGGATCAAGGTCGTCGACCGCAAGCCGATGTTTCTTTACTAGACGCTTTCCGACAAACATACGGCGAGATCACACTCCTCGCGCTTCGCGCGAGGAGTGTGATCTCGCCAATCAGTTTTTGGATGTCTTCTAGTTTAGCGCGGATGAGACCGCCACTCGCGAGCCAGCATCGCATAACGCACGTCGTCAGTCCATGTTTCGCCGTCCCAGTAGCTCTCAGGCGAATAGCCTTCGCGCCTGAATCCCAGCCGCTCCAGCAGGCGCAAAGAGGACAGATTGCGCGGGTCGGCGCCGGCGGCCACGCGATGCAGGCCGATCCGCTCAAAGGCGTAGACCAGCACCCCGCGCACGGCTTCGGTGGCATAGCCGTAACCTTGAAACTCGGCGGCCAGCGTGTAGCCGATTTCGGCCTGGCGCCCGGTTGACTCCACGCCAAAATACACATCCCCAATGAGGACGTCGTCGGGCTTCAGCCCCACCGCAACTTGGTAATCCGTGCCGGGCGCGCCCGGCTGAAGGTCCTGCTGCGAACAAATCATCCTGGCGATTTCGTCGCGGGTGCGGGCGCTGAAGGTCTGATAGCGGGCCACCTCGGGATCGTTTCGATAGGCGAACATCGCCTCCAGGTCGGCGGATTCGAGCCTCCTCAAGCGTAGACGCGGGGTCTCAACGAAATCACCCATCGAATTGCGCGCCGAGATTACCACTTTCCCAGGGACTTCGGGATCGACAGGCCCGCCCCGGCGTACGCCAGGGCGGGCCTATCGCTCCCGAAATGCCGTTATGATCAGGCCAATGACGACAAAGTTTGATTTGCAGCCCACCAAGATCGAAAAGCTCATCATGGAGTCCATCCGCACCGCGCGGCTAGGCTTGCCCGATTGGCCCGCGATCGCTAAAGAACAGCACATCGCGCTCGATTACCTCATGGGTCGGGTGGACTGGATGCGCCGGGTCGGCATGCTCAAGTAGGCGGCCATGAAGCTGGCGCCTTCGATCTACACCGCTGATTTCGCCCGGTTGGCCGAACAGATTCAAGCGGCGGAGCGAGCCGGCGTCGATCTGATCCACCTCGACGTCATGGACGGGCGCTTTGTGCCCAGTTTGACGTTTGGCCCGGCCGTGTGCGCCGCCGCGAAACGCAGCACAGGTCTGGCCTGCGAAGCCCACCTCATGATCGAGGCGCCAGAGCGCCATTTCGCCGACTTCCAGCGCGCGGGAATGTCGCGCCTGACCGTCCACGCCGAAGCATGCCCGCATCTGTATTCGACCCTGGATGCCATCCACGTCCTCGGGATGGGCGCCGGGCTGGCCCTCAACCCGCTGACGCCGCTGACGGTGCTCGAAGACGCGCTCCCCTATCTCGAGCTCGTCCTGATCATGTCGGTGGAGCCGGGTTTCGGCGGGCAACCGTTCATCCCGGGCGCGCTGGCCCGCATTGCCCGGGTGCGGGGAATGCTCGATGACATTGGCAGCCCGGCCGAGCTCGAGGTGGACGGGGGCGTCAACCCGGCCACGATCCGGGCCGTCCGCGATGCGGGCGCCACCGTTGTCGTGGTCGGGTCAGCCGTGTTCTCGGATACGATGAGTGTCGTGGATGGCGTACGTGCGTTGCGCGCCGCCAGCGCCTGAGATGCCGCCCGCCATCTTTCTCCGCCTGTGCGCCGGCCTTGCGCTCAGCGCCGGCATCGGTTGGCTCGCCTACCGGCGGGAGTCGCTCTCCCGCAGCGGTGTGCTCGGGGCGGTTCTGATCGGGACGGCGATGTTCGGCTTCGGCGGCCTCTCGGCCGGGCTCACCCTGATCGTCTTCTTCGTCTCCTCATCCCTGCTCAGCCGCTTGAACGCAGGGCGCAAGCGCGACTTGCAGGAAAAGTACGCCAAGGGCTCGCGGCGCGATCTCGGCCAGGCCCTGGCCAATGGCGGCGCTGCAGCCGCCCTGGCGATCGCCGCCGCGCTCGCTCACGCGGCGGGTGATAGCCGGCTGACCGGCGTGCTGTTGTGCGCGATGCTCGGCGCGCTGGCGACCAGCAACGGCGACACCTGGGCGACCGAGATCGGCGCGCTCAGTCGCGCCCGCCCGCGCCTGATCACCCGCCCCCGGGAGCAGGTTGCGCCCGGGACCAGCGGCGGCATCACCAGTCTCGGGACTGCCGCCGCCCTGGCCGGGGCCATGCTGATCGGCGTGACCTATGTTGGGCTGCGCGGCCTGAACCTTGACCCGGAAGGCTGGCAATCGGCCGGCGCCGCCCTGACCGTGATCGCCGCGGCCGAGGTGGGCGGGCTCGCCGGCGCGATGATTGACAGCGTGCTGGGCGCGACCGTGCAGGGGATCTACCGCGACCCGGACCGCGACATGCTGACCGAGAAAGCGCGCGCGGTCGATGGCCTGCCGCACCCGCTTACGCGCGGCTGGCGCTGGATGACCAACGACTGGGTGAATTTCCTGGCGTCGATCGCCGGCGCGGCGGTGGCCGCGCTCATTCGCCTGGCCGCGGTCTGAGGCCAAATGCCCATGCCCGCACTCGAGACGCTCGTCCAATGGCTGACCCTCCTGGCCCACAGCGCTCTTTTTGGCGGGCTGTTCTTTGATGCCGCCTGTCTGCGGGATCCGGCCGCGCGGGCCCTGAACGCGGCGACCGTCGCCTCACGCAATCAGTTCAACCGGGCCGCGATCATCGGGTGCGTCCTGGCCGCCGTGCTGGCCGCGCTGGCCCCACCCCGCGAACTGAGCGCGATGGCACGCTGGGGAGTCGGCGCGGCGCGCCTTATCGGCCTGCTGGCGGTATTCGCCTTGATCCGCGGGGGCCGCCTGCGCGCGGCCGTAATTGGGTCAGGCGCCTTGCTCGGGCTGCAGATCCCCTCAAGCCGGATTGCCATGCTGCCGGATGCCGCCATCCCGCTGATCGCCGACCTGCTGCACTTCAGCGCCGCGGCCGTCTGGTTGGGCGGGGTTGCCAGGCTGGGCCTGATCCTAACGCCGGCGGCTGGCCGCGGGCCGGAGCTGATCGGGGGCGTCGGCGCCGCAATCAAGCGTTACTCACCCATGGCGATGGCCTGCGTGCTCGTCCTTGCTCTGACCGGGCTGGCTCAGGCCAATCTTGTGATCGGAGATCTCGATGCCTTGCTGGAGACGGGCTATGGCCGGACGCTCCTGCTCAAGATCGTTTTGTTCGCGGGGTTGATCGGACTGGGGGCGCTGCATCAGATGGCGCTTGGGCCGCGGCTCGCCGCGCATCGCGGCCGAACGGGCGCCGACGCGCCGGCAGCGCTTGCCCTGATGCGGCGGACGCTCTTGATCGAACTGGGGGCCGGGGCGGCGATTTTTGGCGCGGCCGCGATCCTGGTCGGGTGGCCGGCTCCCTGATATACTCACCGAGTGAGTAACCCGGAGTCAAAGCAGCTGCACCACGTTGGAACGCTCTCACCAGAGATGGCCCTGCTGGGGCTGCTGTATGGCAAACCTGGTCACGGCTACGACCTCCATCGGACTGTCATCGCCGACCTGGGCGAGGTCTGGCACCTCAGCCAGAGCCAGGCTTACGCGATTCTGAAGCGCCTCGAATCCCAGGGTGACATCGCGGCAAAGGAAATCCATCAGGCAAAACGGCCCACCCGCCAATTGCTGCGCGTGACCGCGCAGGGCCGAAGGCGTTTCTTGAAATGGTTGGCAACCCCCAATGGCGGGAGTACTCGGGCCATTCGCATGGAATTCGTCACCCGCTTGTATTTTTTGCAAGCGCTGATGCCGGACCGAGTCAACGCCGCCATTGTTCAGCAAACGGGCGAGACCACGCTTCATCTGGAGCGCTTGAAGGGCACGCGCGCGGCCCTTGCTGCCGAACAGGTTTACAGCCGGATGAGCCTGGATCTCCGGATCAGACAACTGGAGGTTGTGCTGGAATGGCTGGACGAAGCCCACGCGCATTTCGCATTGAAGTCACCATTAAACAAAGAGACAAAATGAAAACCACTCTGTCTATCGGCGTTCTGGCGGCCCTCTGCCTTAGCGCCTGCGCGAGCAGCGGGCCGATTACGGCCGCAACACCAGGTCCAGCCGCGTCCGCCGGGAGCAAAGTTTTGACGGTCTTTGCGGCTGCATCGTTGACGGGCGCTTTTGGCGACATCGGCAAGCGCTTCGAGTCCGCAAATCCGGGGGTCAAGATTCTATTCAACTTCGCCGGATCGCAGGCGCTGCGCACCCAGATTGAACTAGGCGCGGCGGCCGACGTTTTTGCCCCGGCGAATACCGGCGAGGTGGACACCCTCGTTGCCGGGAAACTGGTCATCTCCGAGACCGCCAGGATCTTCCTGACCAACCAGTTGGTCGTTGTTCTGCCGGCGAAGAACAGCGCCGAACTCAAGAGCCTGGCCGATTTGTCGAAGCCCCGTTTGAAGATCGTGCTCGCCGCCAAAGAAGTGCCGGTGGGAAATTATGCCGCGCAGGCGCTCGGCAAACTCGACGCGTCGCTCGGCGCGGGATTCAAGGACAGGGTTCTGGCCAATGTTGTGTCGTACGAAAACGATGTCAAACAAGTCGTCGCCAAAGTCCAGCTCGGTGAGGCCGATGCGGGGATCGTGTACACGTCCGATGCCGTGGCCGCGCCTGATCTCAAGAAAATCGAGATTCCCGCTGACAGCAACGTGCTGGCCCGCTATCCGCTCGCGCCACTGGCCCAAAGCAAGAACCCCGCACTCGCCCGGTCGTTTATCGCCGCAGTTCTGTCGGCGGAGGGCCAGGCCATTCTGCAGCGGTGGGGCTTCGCCCCCATTCGATGATCTGTGCCAATTCGAAACTTTGACAGGCCGCGCAAAGCGAACTCGGACCGCCCGGCCGAGTGGCTGTTCGCCGCGCCGGGC
>JBDSIP010000061.1:0-5694 GCA_039917915.1 Thermoflexales bacterium | reverse complement strand
TCGCTCACTCGGTCGTACAATTCGTAACTGCTGCCGCGGCCCGTCTCAGGTTGTTTTGTCATGATCTCAATCATGCGCCAGGTCGCGGTAGCAGCCTCCTTGCGAAGAAAACCTGAGGTAATCAGGGCGTTGCCCTGGGCTGTCGCATGTGGCCCTTTCAGGGCCAGGTGCCGAAACCGCCGGAAACGTAGCGCAATCGCGAATTGCGGACGATGGGTGGACATACGCCTACCCCCTCGCGGAGCTCGCCTGCGTCACGCGCCCATGCGCGGCGCCAGGAGCGTAACACGATCACGAATTGCGGCAATCGCCGCCGACGGCCGGCCGGGCTAATCTATAACCGCCCCAGCACCCGATCGCGGAACAATCGCGCAACTGTCGTCATTCCCTTGAAGATTTCGCGGCTTGAGATCTTTGAAACGCCGCGCTCGCGATCAGCGAAGACGATCGGCACCTCGGCAATTCGAATGCCCGTGCCCTGGGCATGGGTGAGCATCTCCACCAGAAACGAGTAGCCGCTCGAGCGGATGCGCTCGATCGGCACCTTGCGCAGCACCGTGGCGCGATATAGCCGAAAACCGGCCGTGCAATCGTGGGCGCGCAAACCCAGCGCTGCGCGGGCGACGAAGTTCGCGGTCATGCTCAGGAAACGCCGGTGAAAGGGATATAGCACATCGCCGCCCGAGACATACCGCGAGCCGATCACTACGTCGGCGTTCTCGGCTGCGGCCAGAATGGCCGGGATGTAGCGCGGGTGATGCGAGAAATCGGCATCCATGGTCAGCACGCCCTCCGCGCCGTCGGCGAGGGCGCGCTCAAATCCCGCTACGTAGGCTGTCCCGAGCCCGAGCTTGCCCGGCCGGCGCAAAACCGAGACCCGCGGTTCGCGGGCGGCCCACTCGGCCGCGATATCGCCTGTCCCGTCCGGAGAATTGTCATCCACGACGCATACGCTCAGCGGCAAGGCCAGGAGTTCGGGGAGCAGGAGAGTGATGTTCTCGGCCTCGTTGTAGGTCGGCAGAACGACGGTGACTCGCATCGGAGGGTCGATTATAAGACGGGCAGTATGGCTCCTGCCCGCCCAGGATAGCCGCTTGCGCGATACGCCGTCCCGGGTACAATGCCGTCTGTCCGGCGATTACCAAACCAAATTACCATATTCGCTGGAAAGTCAATCTTGGAGGCAGCTAAATGGCTAGCGTTGTGTTTGAGCACGTGTACAAGCGATTCGGCGATGTCACCGCCGTATCCGACCTGAACATCTCGATCAATGACCGGGAGTTTCTCGTCTTCGTCGGCCCGTCCGGGTGCGGCAAGACGACCTCGCTTCGCATGTTGGCGGGCTTGGAGGAAATTAGCGACGGCAAGATCTACATCGGTGACCGCATCGTCAACGACGTGCCCCCGAAGGATCGCGACATCGCAATGGTGTTCCAGTCGTACGCCCTCTATCCGCACATGTCGGTCTACGACAACATGGCCTTCGGCCTGAAGCTGCGCAAGGTGGCCAAGACCGAAATCGATAAGCGGGTGAAGGAAGCGGCCAAGCGCCTCGGCATCGAGGCCCTGCTCGACCGCAAGCCCAAGCAGCTCTCCGGCGGCCAGCGCCAGCGCGTGGCAGTCGGCCGCGCCATCGTTCGCAACCCGGCAGTCTTCCTCATGGACGAGCCGCTGTCGAACCTGGACGCCAAGCTCCGCGTGCAAGCCCGCGCCGAAATCAGCAAACTGCATCAGCAGCTCGGCACGACCTTCATCTACGTCACCCACGACCAGGTCGAGGCGATGACGATGGGAACCCGCATTGCGGTCATGAAGGACGGCGTGCTGATGCAAATCGACACCCCGCAGGCGCTCTACGACAAGCCAGACAACCTTTTCGTGGCCGGCTTCATGGGCAGCCCGTCGATGAACATGTTCAAGGGCACCCTTACCGGCGGCGATGGCGAAATGTATGTTGATACCGGGATCTTCCGGGTCAAGGTGCCGGGCTTCCGGCAGGCGCCGCTCAAGAGCCACATGGGCAAAGAGATCATCTTTGGCATCCGCCCCGAGGACGTGCATGACCCCGAGTTCGCTCCGGTCGGCATTGACAAGGAAATGGTCGACGCCAAGATCGAAGTGACCGAGCTGATGGGCAACGAGGTCATCCTGTATCTGAATTCAGGCGACAAGAACTTCCTCGCCCGCGTCGACCCGCGCAGCAAGGGCCGGGTTGGCCACAGCGTCAGCATGGCGTTCAACATGGACAACATCCATGTCTTCGACGCCAAGACCGAGAAGGCCATCCGCTAAAAAGCGCTCGCATCACCAATTCTGGAATCGACATCCCCCGGTCTCGCTGGGGGATGTCGATTCCGGTAAAGGGCCCGATGGGTGACTGCCCATCGGGCCCTTCTTATCCGCATGAATGTCCTGCTCCTTCATCCCTTTTCAGATGCCAGCGTTGCCCGTCTCCGGGCGGGTATGCCCGGCGCCAACATCAGCCGGTATGCGAGCCTCGCCGATGCGTCGCCCGAAGCGCTTGCCGAGGCCGAAATCCTTTTTGCCAGCGACAGCCGGAGGCTTCCCCTGCCCGGGCAGACGCCCCGCCTGGCCTGGCTGCAGGGCTACTGGGCCGGGATCGATCATGTGATCGGCCAGCCGATTTTCGTGGGCGGCCGGGTGCGGCTGACAACGTCGGCGGGCACCCACGCGGTCGTCATGTCCGAATTCGCCTTCATGATGATGTTGAATCTGTCGCATCGCTTTTCCAGCCTGCAACACTGGCGCACGGCCGGCACAGCCGCAGGTTGGCCCGAAAACCGACACAGTTATCGGACAGATGTGCTCGATGGAGCGACCCTCGGTTTGATCGGCTATGGCGCTGTGGGCAGCCGGATCGCCGTCCTCGGTTCGGCCTTTGGCATGCGGATCCTGGCCATGCGCGGAAGACAAAGCGCGACGGGCGTAGCCGCGCCCGGCGAGCCGCCCGTCACCTGGGTGCAGCGCGACGGCCTGGGCAGCATCGCGCGCGAGGCCGATTACCTCGTCATCGTTGCCGCGCTCACGGCGGATACGCGCAAGATGATCAGCGCGGACATTCTGGCGGTGATGAAGCCAGGCGCCTATCTGGTGAACATCGCCCGGGGTGAGATCATCGACGAGCCGGCCCTGATTGAGGCGCTGCGCGCGCGCCGCATCGCGGGCGCCGCTCTGGATGTCTTCGAGACCGAGCCGTTGCCATCCTCGAGCCCGCTGTGGGATCTGGACAACGTTATCCTTACTCCCCATGTCTCCGGGATGGCGCCCAACTACGAGTCCCGGGTTGTCGACGTCTTCATCGACAACTTCCAGTATTTCGTCGCGGGCAAGCGCATGCCTACCGAGGTCGACTTCGAGCGCGGCTACTAAGTCAAACAACTGAAGCGCTATGCGGCGGCAAAGCCGCCGCATAGCGCTTCAGGTATTTCGCATACAATCGATCGCGCTATGCCATCGCACATGACTATCGACGAACAGGTCGCCCTGCTCATGCAGGGCACCGAATACGGAGACGCGCCGACCGCCGCCGCCATGACCCGCGAATTGCGCGCGCGGCTGGAGGACAGCCTGAAGAGCGGGCGCCCGCTCAAGATCTATTGCGGCTACGACCCGCGCACCTCCGATCTGCATCTGGGCCACACCCTCACCATGCGCAAGCTCCGCCAGTTTCAGGAGCTCGGCCATGAGGTGACCTTTCTGATCGGAAACTACACCAGCCTGCTGGGAGACCCGTCCGATAAGGACAAACTGCGCCCGCAACTGACCAGCGAGGAGGTCGCCCACAACGCCCGCACCTATAGCGAGCAGGCCTTCAAGATTCTGGACCGCGAGCGCACGCGGGTGCGCTTTAATGCCGAGTGGCTGAGCGAGCTGAGTTTCATCGACGTCATCCGCCTGGCGCAAAACTTCACCGTCCAGCAATTTCTGGGCCGCGAAAACTTCGCCCAGCGCATGCAAAAAGGCGACCCGATCTACCTGCATGAGACCTTCTACGCCTTGATGCAGGGCTACGATGCCGTCGCGCAGGAGACCGATGTGCAGGTCGGCGGGACCGATCAACTTTTCAATATTCTAACGGCCGGTCGCAAGCTCCAGGATGCCGCCGGACAGAAGCCCCAGATCGGCATCTTTGTCAAGATCCTGCCCGGCACCGATGGGGTGGTGAAGATGTCAAAATCGTTGGGCAATCACATCCCCATCCTGTCCGCGCCCGAGGATATGTATGGCAAGGTGATGAGCCTGCCCGACTCGGCGATGGTGATTTTCTTCGAACTGGTCACCCGCTACACACCGCCCATGTTGGCAGACGCGCAGAAGCGCATTGCCGATCCGTCGATCAACCCGCGCGACATCAAGATGGAGCTGGCCCGCGAGATCGTCGCGATCTTCCACGACGCCAATGCGGCGGCGCGGGCCGAGCATGATTTCGTCTCGCGGTTTCGCGACAAAGATGTCCCGGACGAAATTCCAGTCTTCGCCGTGACCGGGTCGGCCAACATCGTCGATGTCATCGCCGATGCCAAACTCGCCAAATCGAAGAGCGAGGCGCGCCGGTTGATTGAGGGCGGCGGGGTTACCGTCGATGGGCGCAAGGTCGCGGACTGGAAGGAAACGTTGGACCTCAAAATGCCGGTGGTGCTCAAGGTCGGCAAGCGGCACTACGCGCGCGTGACGAAGGGTTGAGTGCCTCAAGTTTTTCCCCCGCATCTGCATCCCCCGGCGAAGCCGGGGGATGCAGATGCGGGAAAGCAGGATTGACGGGCATGCAAGGAGGAGACATATGAACGACGACTTCCTACGCGGGATCTACAACATCGTCCCGACGCCCTGGCGGGCCGATGGCAGCCTTGATGAGCCAGGCATCCGTCAGTTGACCGACTTCGTGGTCGGGCTGGGCGTGCATGGCATGACCATCCTTGGGGTGATGGGCGAGGGGGCAAAGCTCTCGGACGACGAGCGGGCCCGCAGCGTTGCGGCCTTTGTCGCCGCGGCCGATGGACGCATTCCGATCTGCGTTGGCGCCTCCCACGATGCCACTGAGCGCTGCATCGGCTTTTCGCGCCAGGCTCAGGCCCTGGGGGCAAAGGCGGTGATGGTGGCGCCGCCCCGTCTGGCCCGGCCGGTCAACGACCCTGCCCTGCGCAAGCACTACCTCAGCGTGGCCGAGGCTGTCGAGATTCCCATCGTGGTGCAGGACCATCCGACCAGCGTCGGGGTCTACATGTCGGTCGAATTCGTCGCCGCGCTGGCCCGCGAGGCCCCGCGCTGCCGCTGGCTCAAGCTTGAGGATGAGCCCTCCCCACCCAAGGTTGCTCGCGCGCTGGCGGCCAACCCCGATCTGCGCGTCTTCGGCGGGTTGGGCGGGATGATGTTCCTGGAGGAGATGAAACGTGGCGCGATCGGGACGATGACGGGGTTTGGTTTCCCCGAGATCCTGGTCGATATATACAACCGTTATACGTCGGGTGATGTTGACGGCGCGACTGACGTCTTCTTCCGCTACTGCCCGCTCATCCGCTTTGAAAATCAGCCGCTGATCAACCTGGCGATCCGCAAGGTGATCTATCACTGGCGCGGGGCGCTTAACACGACTCTGGTGCGCGCGCCGGGCGCGGCGCTGGATGAGGGCACCCTGACCGATCTCAAGGACATCCTGCGGCGCCTGAAGCTGCT
>JBDSIP010000060.1:0-39407 GCA_039917915.1 Thermoflexales bacterium | reverse complement strand
CTCAACCAACGTGGTCATGAGAGCGTTGTGCCGCCAACATCGGCGCACTGGTACGTCGTGGCGCGCGCGGCAACGCGCTACAGCAGTCGCCGAGGTCTGCCGGGCAGTCTTGATCCGCGAGCGCGGCGGCAAAAGGCGCCGGAGGTATACCATTCATGATGTTGGATTTGGCGGCCGTGGCGCTCTTGGGCCTGGCCGGATACGGGATTGTGTTCTACCTGGCGCACCAATACGGGCTGCGGATGGGCTGGAAACCGCCCGACGAAACGCCGGCGATGAAGCGAATATCGCGCCGCGCTTTCGGGTTCGCGCTGGGCGGCCTCGCCGTGCTCTTGTGCGCCGGATTCGCGGTGACATTCATCGGCAATTGGCCCGGTCGGGTTTTGGCGGTGGCCCAGGCGGTGCTGCTGGCATCTGCCGGCGCCAGCGACCTGCATCGCTTTCAATTGCCGCTGCCGGTCACGATGGCGGGCATCATCCTAGCAGTCGTGTCGTGGCAGGTAGTCGGCATGCCCGTGATATTCGTTTTGTTCGGGGTGTTCTGGGCCGCCGTCATCATCGCCGCGCATGTGTTGCTGTCGAAGGGCAGCATGCAGCTTGGCGATCATCTGGCCACGGTCTGGATCGCGCTCGCCATGCCTGTGAATGGGATGCTGGCCGTCCTGATCGGCGACACGGCGAATGTGGTCTACGCCCGGGCGAGGCGGTTGCAGGGCCAAAAACTGGCTGCTGCTGGAGCATGGCTCGTCGCGGCGGCCGCGCTGATGGCGGTGCCCCCCTACTTCCTGTGGACCAGCCGCCTTCCGGATGCCGCTCCAGCCTCGTCGCGCCCGGCAATTCCTGCCGCAACCGCATCGGCGCGCGACATGGAGATCGCGCAAGCGCGCAACGTCTTGATTCAACTTTCCGAGCTGGCCGCCGAGGACACGGCCCGGGTGGCGCTGGCGGAAGACCGTGCGGAGCGCATCGCGGCGGCTAAGACCGCCGGGGCAAGCGTCGCGCGTCTGGCATCCGCGGCTCAATCGCTGGCCTCCGGATCGGCCATCGCGGAAGGGCTTGTTGATCTGGCTCGCGCGCTCGAAGCGTACGACGTCGACGCCGTGCGCGACGCGAGCCTGAGGCTGGGGCAGGAACGCGAGAAACTCCTGACCCGGAATGCCAGCGAGTGGGTTAACATCAAATGACGGGACTTTGACCGTCAGGGCTTAGCGTCCCTAACAGAACCTGCTCCGGAGGCGATATTCCCCGGCTTCGCCGGGGGATATCGCCTCCGGAAATGGGTGTTATTGGAAGTTCTTAGACAGAGGTCGTTGATTATGCGTAGACTTTTCATCATTCTTGGCGCCGTGCTTGGCGTTGTAGTCGCCGTTGGCGTTTTCCTCTTTGTCCAGTTTTCGCGCCCGGTCACGGTTGAAGTGCCAGTTGCGATCGACGATATTCCGGCTGGCACCTTTCTGCGTACGGACTTGTTCCGGGTGGCCCGGATGGCCAACGTCGACGCGCTAACACTGGCCAAATGGATCCTTGTGAGCGAATGGGGCGCGGCGGATGGCCGGATGACAAGCAGCGACATACGGGCTGGATTCCCCGTTGCGCGCGCCCAGATCGACCCGAACTCGCCGGCCGCCCAGGAGTCCCGGCTTTCGACGGTATTGACCGGCACGAACGATTACTACATTGTGATTCCTGTAAAGCCGGATGAGGTCGGCAATTACATCCTGCCTGGTGACCGGATCGACATCATCATCAGCATCGGAAATGCCGACCGCAAGGAGACCATCGCCATCCTGCCGTTGACGATCACGAGTGGCTCCGAGGCCAGCCTCGGCATTGGCTCGGGTTCGATTGGAGGCGCCGGTTCCGGCATTGTCATTACGCAGACCAGCGTGCCGGTGTCAAAGCTTGTGCTCCAGAATCTGAGCATCCTCCGGGTGGAACGGGATCGCCCGCAACGGAATACTTCTGCCGACGCGCAGCAGGACCCGCAGCCGGCCACCAGTCTGGATGTAAAACGGTTGTATGTGCGCGTTACGCATGATCAGCTTGAGGTGCTGAGTTTCGTGCTCAACAACGGCAAGCACACCCTCGCCGTCCGGGCGGCCGGCGGCAGTCAACTCGTCACCAGAACCGATGGTGTCGTATGGGACGATTTCGTGCGCTGGCTCTACGCCCAGCGCGGCAATCAACCCAATCCGGCCCAACCTTTCGATCGGGCGGTGCCGACAAAGTAACGGGCCGAATCACCTTGGGCGACCAGGTGGGAATTTGGGATTCAGCGGCCGTGGAAATGGAACTTAGGAGCAGGTGCAGATGTCAGTGGAGAAGATACTCAGGCTAGCCATCGGATACGGCAATTCGGGCGACGTCGAGCAGTTGCGCGAGGCGTTGGGCGAAAGCGACATCAAGGTTGTGAGCTACGACCTCGACGCGCAACGCGTATTTGACAATGCCATCCGGCTGGACGCAGATGTCGTCCTGATGTCGCCGGACTGCGCCGGCTACCGCACTGCCATTCTGCAGGATCTGCTTTTCTATCGAGGCAAGCCCATCCCCGTCATCGGCTGGGTGGATGCGCGCTCGGACGATGGGCGGCAGATGATCGCGAATGGCGCGATGGGCTACATTACCCTGCCCCTGGATGGCGTGCAGGTCGCTAAATTCGTGAACATGGTTCACGAAGTCGTGGAGCGCGAGCTCAAGCGCCGCGCGCAGGGCGAGGTCACCCTCGCCACTCGCGAGACTGTGCCCGAATCGCAGTCGCGCGCGTGGCAGAGCAAGGTAATTGTTGTGTATGTGCCCAAGGGCGGCGGCTCGCATCGCACGACGACCGCGGTAAATCTCAGTGTGGTTTTGTCGCACGTAACCATGGGCAATCAGTCGACGGTGCTTCTGGATTTCGACCAGACAAAAGGCGACTGCCACATGATGCTGGGTTATGTTCTGTCGTCGGAAATACGCATAGCGGTGGCGCGCAACCTCAGGGTGATCGAGCGGGGGCTGTTCGACTTGTTTGTCAATGCGAAGGTTCGTTATGCCACTCAGGGAACGTCGTCAATCACGTTGCCCACCATCCGCAATTACATGGTGAACTCGCCGGCGGTGCCGGAATCGCAGTTGGACCTGTTGCCAGGGCTGCTGCGGCCCACCGACGGAAGCTCCCCCGAATTTCAGGACCGCAAGATGGTACTCGACCTGGCCCGGGCGGTGATCCAGGAGGCGCGCCGAGGATATTCATTTACCGTTATCGACATCGGCCAGGACTTCTCCGCCCCGTTGCACGAGGCGGCCATTCGCGAAGCGGATGACGTCCTCGTCCTGGTGCCGCCCATGATCACCGCGGTGTTGGACACCCGGTTGGCTCTGCGAAGCCTTGAAGCGTATTTCGGCGACCTGAACAAGTTTCACCTCATTACGACCGGATTCGATCCCAGTTTCGGGATCAGCGAGAAGGATATTGTTGACATGCTGGGTCTGCCGCTGGTGGCGACCACACCGTTTGACCCCATCGTCGCTGCCCAGGCCATAAACACCCATACTCCGTTTGTGCTGACCGACGCGGGCCCGCTCGGCACGGCGCTTCGCGCGCTGGGCGCCATGTATCTTCCGCAGTTGCAGGACTTGTTCAAGGCCCGAACGGCA
The DNA here is from genome assembly GCA_039917915.1 of Thermoflexales bacterium. Lineage (GTDB taxonomy): Bacteria > Chloroflexota > Anaerolineae > J036 > Brachytrichaceae > Brachythrix. Next base: position 35,768 of record JBDSIP010000060.1, on the reverse strand, counting down.
AAGATGAGCCGGTTCTCGCTGAAGCGGCTGTTTGTCAAGCAAGCGTGATGTGATTGAGCCTGGAACCATGTCATACCGCCGCAAGGCTAATTGACGCGCTGAACGACCAATGCGCGCACCGCGACCGGAGGGATCAATGTTCGGCAAGCACAAGAAAACCAATAACACGCCCGCGTGGACCGAAACCCCAACTCCGCCGGCGTTAACGCTGACGCCTCCCTCCCTGCCGGCATTCGCCGCGGCCGCGGCCGGGGGAAACGATGCGAACGCGACGAAGGAGGTCGATCCCTACGATCGGGTGCTGGTTGCCGTAAAGGATGACCTGAAGATTGGCCGCAGGCTGTCGCCGGCGGCGTACGACAATCCGACCGACCAGGACTATGCGGTCGTGATGGATGCTGCGCGCAGGCAGATTCAGGTGTACAACAGCGGGGCCGCCACCCAGGGCCTGCCCCTCCTGGTCGAGGCGACCGAATCCGAGCTCGCGCCCGAGACCGAGCGCATCGCCAAACGAGTGACCGAGGATGTGCTGGGCTGGGGGCCGATTTCGCCGTACATGGATGATCCGATGGTGGAGGAAATCTTCATCAATGGGCACGCCAGGATCTATGTCCAGCGCGCGGGCGCATCGGCGGAGATCGTCAACAGCACATTTCGATCCGAATATGCGCTCCGCATGTTTATCAACAACAAATTGGACTTCGGCGCGGGCGGGCGCGGCGTGACCGTCAAAACCCCATGGCGAGACCATCGGCTGCGCGACGGCAGTCGCGTGCATGTCATCATGGATCCGCTGGTCAGCAACATGGGTTTTGGCGGAATCGCCATCACCATCCGGCGTTTTCGCACGGTGGCGAAAACCCTTGAGGACATGGTGAAGCTGGGAACGGTGACGCCGCAGGTGGCGGTCTTCTTGCGCGCGGCGACCAAGGCCTACCTGAACATCGTGGTATCCGGCGGAACAGGGACTGGCAAGACCACATTTCTGCAGGTATTGACAAGTGAGATCGACAAACGCGACCGAGTCGTCACGGTGGAGGACACGCCCGAGCTTCAACTGGCGCATTTGCCCAATTGGGTGGCGCTCATCACGCGTGAGCGCGCTGAAGGGGTGGAGGCCGTCACGATGGCCGACAACGTCCGGCATTGCCTGCGCATGCGCCCCAAGCGGATTCTGCTGGGCGAAGCGCGCGGCCCGGAAATGATCGCGATTCTCGAGGCGATGAACACCGGTCACGAGGGTTGCATGTTTACGGTTCACGCGGATGACGCGTATCGCACGCTCCAGCGGATCGAGACGCTGTATCTCAAGGGAGGCATGGGGAACGTGCCGCTGCTGGCTATCCGGCGGGAGATTGTGTCCGCGCTCCAGCTCGTCGTCAACCTGCATGCCTTCAGGATGCCCGATGGCCGTGAAGTGCGGCGCGTCAAGGAAATCAGCTTTGTGACGGGCGGGATCGAAGGTGATTCGATCGTCCACGAGCCGATTTTCACGTGGGTCCACGAACGGGGTAAGGAAGAGTGGACGGGTCGTCTCGAGTTTGCGGATGCCACGCCGATGGCGCTGATACGACGGCTGGAAGACCGCGTGCGAGACTTCAAGTGGGCGACCGAAATGCAGTCCAGGTAATGGAGCATTCCCGCGCTGTCACCTTCGGCAATACACGATAGCGAGACCGATCGATTGTTCCGCCGGTCACACGGCCCGCCAAGCAGAAAGTGATTTGTTCACCCGGATTAACTGGCGCCAAACCGCTGGTTGACGCCGTTTGCCAGGGCCCACTCGCGCTCCGCATCGGTGGCCTCCCGGATCTTGAGGTCGTTTTCATCGAGCCACGTGCTGCCGGGGTATTGCTCCTGCGCGAGCATTTCGGCAAACCCCACCGTCTCTTCGACCGCAAGCGCGCCTCCGGTCGCAAGGATGTCGTCGTCGGAGTCACCGCCAAACACGGTTGGCACGACGGCGCTGAAAGGTTGGGTGGCGCCGCCCTTGAGCCGGAGTATGCCGCTCACAACGCTGAACGCCTCATTCACCGGTAGCGGCTCTTTCTTTGGGGGTTCGCCCCCGAACAACTTCTTGAAGATCGACATGGCAATCCTTGGACATGCGCATCCGCGCTGTGACAAATCGTTAACGCTGGTGACTCCCGGATTCCGATCGTAGTCGAAAACCGCCCGAGCGGACTATCGCGGACGACCGGGATTCACTCAAACCTGAGTACGGACCGCGGTTCGCCGTCCCTAAACGACCTGGTCGTTCCGCCCGGTCAACTGCCGGAGCAGCCCGAGCTCGCCCACATGGGTGGCTTCGTGGAAAAAATAGAAGAACACCCGCCGGGCGAGGGTGCGTTTGTTCTGGCCGACCTGAACCTCGGTTGCCCACGTCTCAGGCGTCGTGTTGAGAAGCGTCTCGCGGAAGCGCGGAGCCTGCTGGTCGAACATTTCCAGCAACGTGTCGAGTCGAATCACACCGGGCTCGTCCTGGGTGATCGGCGCGCTGCCCATGTCGTAGCGAGCGAGGGCATCCGGCCCAAAAGTGCGGCCCGAGCCCAGCCATTCCAGGATCTCCTCGCGGCTGAGAAGCATGTGGCCGAGCGTCCAGTTCATGCAATTGCCGCGGAACGGGAGTTGAAGCAGCGACTCGGCATGGGTCAGGCCGTCGGTCTGCCTCTTGGCCAGCCCGAGGCTGATCTCGAAATGGATGGCGAGCAATTGGGCATCGAACATGCCGGGAGTCTACTCCAGCCCGTGACGATGTAGCAAGACGGTGTCGCCCAGGATTGGGATGGCGCGGGCGCGGACCGATGTCATGCCTGCCCTTTCGGCCGCGGCGGTGTCGGACTCAGCATGCCAATCGCCGGGTATTGGCGGCGCAGACGGGGCCCCCGCCGAGACGCGCAACGGGCTTACTTGTGGACCCCGGCAGTCGCCGGGGTGACATTGCTGTGAAAGTGGGTGGGCGCAGGTCGGTAGCCCCGCCAGGGGCTTTATTCATGTCGCGCGGCGCAGATTACCGCGCGGCGTCATCCAGTTGCCGCTATGGCAGTATCTGTGTATTCGAGTCGCCGTCGTTGACGTTCTTGGTTACGGAGACGCCAAGCTTGGAAACCGTGCACCGGCCATTCGCGTCGATCGTTGCGACGTGCTCGGCGGTCATGAAGCGGGTCTCGCCCGAGCCGCCTGCGACTCGGAAGAACCACGGAATGGCCCAGGTGAACGAGCCACCGTCGGGGGCCCAATCCGGTTCGCGCGTGGCGACGCTGTCGGCACCCTCGCACTCGCTGCCCTGCGCGCTATTGCCGCCCGTAAAGCCCACCCAATCGCCCATGAGCGGGTGGATGACCGCGGACGATCCCTTGACTTTTGCGCCACTCTTGGTGTCCGCCACGAATTGGCCCTTCTTGAACGGCCTGTCTTTGCGAATCTCCACGTTCGACAATTCCAGGCAGCCCGAACCCGAATAGGACGCCGCGCCCTCTCGAATTTCGACCCACTTGAACGAAACATCATTCGGGTGCAGGTAGATTCCGCCCTGGAATCCGGCGCTTGCGGTGCCCTGATGGTGATAGTCTGCGCCGATTTTCGTAAAGGTCGCCGACTCGGGTTGAATCACAACGAATTTCTTGCTGCCAAGCAGTTCCTTCGTGCCCGTCTTCAGGCGGAGCTCCATTTCGACCGTGCCGGCTTTCCCGCCGCACTTCAGCGTTCCGTTGCCATTGCCCATGTCCGCCTTCAAGACCGCCGGACCGCTCTTGACCTTCCACTCGAGACCGCCAACCGTGGCCGCGGTCTGTTTCGTGTCGGCAAAGGCGACCGAGAGTTTGATCTCCTCGCCCACGCCAAACCGGGCCGGACTGTGGCCCGCGAAGTTGTCATACGACGTAAGCTTGAGCGCGACTTTTACTGATGGCATTGTCTGATTTCCCCCGATAGGTTGTTGGTCCGTTTGTTGATTCGCCGGCGCGAACGCCGACGATGCAATATCATAAATGCGTTGCCAAGAACACGCAACTGTTCGAGAACCATCAACCCCGCCAGACGGCGCGACCGGCGCCGTCGCGCGCATAATCATGAGCATGCAAAGCAAAGCAAGCACCCGCCTGACCGTCCTGGGCAAACGCATCCGCAAGCCGCTCAACAAGCTCGAATGCTTTCCCAAACCCGAGCACGTCATGACCGTGACACTCACCTGCACCGAATTCACCTCGCTGTGCCCGGTCACCGGCCAGCCCGATTTCCAGACTGCCGTCATCGAATACGCCCCGCGGGCCAAGTGCGTGGAGTCCAAGAGCCTGAAGCTGTATCTGTGGACCTACCGCGAGCAGGGCGCATTTTGCGAGGCACTCTCGGCCAGGATCGCCCAGGATATCGTGAACGCCACCGACTGCCACTGGTGCCGGGTGACGATAGATCAAGTCCCCCGCGGCGGCATCGCTATCAAGGCGTCCGCCGAGGTCAAGGGCAGCCCCGCGACGTCATGAAGCTGCTCTACATCGCGGGCCCGCTCTTCAATTCGCATGAGCGGCATTATCTCGAAGCCATCGCGGCCGCGTTTGAGCAGCGCGGCTTCAAAACCTTCCTGCCGCACCGCGACGCGGGGGTGATCACGGAATGGGGCGACGCCACGCGGAAGCGGGTGTTCGCAGCCGATTTGGCCGCCCTCGATGCCTGCGACGGGTGCGTGGCGCTGCTGACCGGCGCGGACCACGACTCGGGCACGTGCGTCGAGCTGGGTTATCTGTATGCGTTGGGCAAGCCCTGCTTCGGCCTGACCGACGACCTGCGCTCGAACACGCTCAATAACATGGTCTGGGGCGTGTGCGATGATGGCCGCCGGATCGCACGCGCCCTGGATGAAGTGGTCGGCCAGGTCCTCCTGCATTTCTCCGCCGCGGGCGGCTGAGCGGCGCGCACATGTGCCCAGAGCACTCAGGCGAATGTCATCTTCGCGCGATCACGCGTGCCCCGTCGCTATACTTTCTGAACTCATGTCTGAACTTCACGCCGGCCTGTCCGGCTGTCCCGTTGATCACGCCCATTACAAAACCCCGCGCAATAGTCCGCAGTCGGCCCCAATAATCGAGAAGGACGCGAAGGGCGTCTGGCAGATCCGCGACTACGACCTCGCCCGGGCCATCCTGAAGGGCGATAACACCGTGCAGGCCGGCTTCAAAGCCGAGCTGCTCACGGCTATGCCCAAAGACTCCCGCAAGCCGATCCTGTATCAGGAAGGCGCCGAGCACCTCGAGCAGCGAAAGCAGACCGCCCGCTACTTCACCCCGAAGGCGGTGGCCGACTATAAGCCCGCGATGGAGCGGGTGGCCGCCGAAATGGTCGCCAGGCTGGTCGAGCGCGGCCGGATCGATCTGCGTGAGTTGAGCCTGGGGATGGCCATGCGCGTCGTTTCCCAGGTGGTCGGGCTGACTGACAGCGCCAAACCTGGGATCGAGAAACGGCTGGACATCTTCCTGGGTGATGCGCCTCCGCTGGCGCGCTGGCACCCCCGGCGTATTCTGTACAACCTCATGAACAGGGCGACGGTTGTGCGGTTCTTCCAGCTCGATGTGCTGCCGGCTATCAAGGCCCGCAAACTGAAGCCGAAGGACGACCTGATTTCGTATCTGATCAGCCGCGGATTCAAGGACTGGGAGATCTTCACCGAGTGCGTGACCTATGGCGCGGCCGGGATGGTCACCACCCGCGAGTTCATCGCCCTGGCCCTGTGGCATTTGATGGATCAGCCCGCCCTTCGGGCGCGCTACCTGATCGCAGGGGAGGCCGAGCGCCAGGCCATCCTGCACGAGGTGCTGCGCCTCGAGCCGATCGTCAGCCAGCTCAAGCGGCGCACAACGGAAGAAATCAAGCTTGAGAGTGGCGCCGAAACGGTGGTTATTCCGAAGGGCGCGCTGGTCCAGATCGACACCCAGGCGGTGAACGTGGACGAGACGGTCGTGGGCGAGGATGGGCTGCTGCTGTGTCCCGGCCGCGACCTGCGCAAGCCGGCCGTGATGCCGTCGATCCTGGGCTTTGGCGACGGCCACCATCGTTGCCCGGGCGCGTATGTCGCCCTGCAGGAGACAGATGTCTTTCTCCTGCGCCTGCTCGCGCTGCCCGGGTTGCGGATCGAGCGCGCGCCGGACATCACGTGGAGCAGCACGGCTTCGGGCTACGAGCTCCACAACTTCATGATTGCGGTGTAGCCACACTGCCTGGTCTGCGGATCGAGCGATCTCGCGGAACACGGATTGGACGGATGCGCACGGATTTCCACGGATGAATCCAACGAAAAATCCGTTCATATCCGTGCGCATCCACAGAATCCGTGTTCCAAAAGCGCCCGTAAAACTGTATCGCAGTAGGCGATGGTCGGCACCCGCAAGCGACCGCCCGCTGGCACAATGACAGTATGAACAAATCTGTCTATCCCCATCCGCTCCGGTCCCGCATCCGCGCCGGCGAACTCGTCCTGGGCAGTGTCCTGAGCGCCCCGACCGTTTCTGTGGCTGCCCAGACCTGCGGCACGGGCATCGACTTTCTGTGGATCGATACGGAGCACCAGCCGTATGGTGTCGAGGCCATGGACGCAATCCCGGGGCTGGCGCGGCTGCGCGGTGTCGCGCCGATGATCCGGGTGGCCTGGAATGATCCGCATTTGATCAAGAAGGCCTACGACAGCGGTGCCGTGGCCGTGATGATTCCGCAGATCACAACCGCCGGCGAGGCAGCTCGGGCCGTGCAGTTTGCGCGCTATCCGCCCCTTGGGCAGCGTGGCGTATCGCCGAATTGGCCGTCGATCACTGGCGACGATTGGGGGAATGTCGTCCGGACGGCCAACGAGGAGACGGTTCTCGTGCTGCAAATTGAGAGCGAGGAAGCCTATCGCAACCTCGACGAAATTGCCCGCGTGCCGGGTATTGACGTGCTGTTCGCCGGGCCGATGGACCTCTCGGCCAGCCTCGGCATCATCACCCAGGTCCAGGATCCCCGCGTGCAAGACATTCTGCGCGACATCCCACGCCGGCTGAAGGGCACCGGCATCGCGACGGGGACGACCCTTGTGGATGTTGCGGAGTTGCAGCAGAAGATGAGCTGGGGGTATCGCTTCTTGAACGTGGGCAGCCCGCTCGGCTACGGCCTTGGCGTACTGCAGGGCCATTTGGGCGCGCTGCGCGCGACGCCGCTGGCCTAACGGTTGGTCAAGCCCGCGCCGGCGTTCCCGACAGCGCTCGCGCGCGCAGAAACAGCAGCAGGCCGATCGCCACGGACGCTGCCGCGGCCGGGTAGATCGCATACAGGCTGATCCCGGTGATGGCGCTGCCCAGGGCCGGCCCGACGAACGACCCAAAATTGAGCGGGAGATAGGCAAAGGCCATGATCCGCCCGCGCGCATCGTCGTCGACGACGTTGGACACGATGTTGAAGGCCAGCGACGAGACGGATGACATCACCCCGTTCAGGATCGCCCACAAAGGCATGAACATTCCCAAATCGCGAACGAAGGTGAGGGCGATCCATAGCCCGATCACGGCCGTGACGACAGCCAACAGCGCCCGCCAGTAGCCGACTCGATCGGCGGTCGAGCCGATCAGGGGGCCGAGCAGCAGCGTGCCCAGCCCGCCTACGGCCATCACGATGCCGACGGTTGTGCCTGGGTCCGGGCCGTTATGCATGGACGTAACGACCAGCGGGGCATAGGTGAAGACCAGCATCCAGCCCGTGCCCACCGCGAACTGGGCGACGAAGAGTGTGAACAGAGCCGGCGAGCGGGTGATGATCCGAATCGACTCGAGTGTAAGGGCGAGGATCGGCCGGCTGGTCCGCGTGCGGGGCGTCTCGCGGTATCCAACGATCAGGGCCACGACCACGCCGAAGAGCAGCACGCCAATCCCGGCCAGAAGCGTGTTGAAACCAAAATGGTCGACGATCGGGCCGCCAGCCAGCGCGCCAGTGAAGGCCCCGACCGACAGCGAGCTGTTGATGACGGCGAAGGCGAAGCCCAGGCGGCCGGCCGGCGCGCGCTCGGCCATGGTCGCCAGCATCAGGGCGGTGTCGCCGTTGGCAAAGCCGAGCAGGGCCCGGCCGGCGGCAAAGACCCATACGTTGGGCGCAGCAAGCATGACGACGGTCGCGACCAGGTGGATGACAAACGAGCGCACGATGACAAGCTTGCGCGAGAAGCGATCGGCCAAGGTCCCCCAGATCGGAACCAGGGGGATCCCGACCAGCGAAGCGAACGAAGTAATGGCGCCGACCCAGGGCTGCACATCGGCCCGGGCAATCCCGAGATCAGGCAGGTGCAGGGGGATGAAGGCCGACAGTGCCCCGTAGAAGACGGCCTCGATCAGGCTGACAACGGTGAAGAGGATGAGGAGGCGCGCCCAGACGGATTTCACGGGGCGTGAAGTCTATCAGGCGAGGATTTTTTGTCCGCAGATTCACGAAGATCTACACAGATTTTAGCCGTGGCGTGGTGACCTGACAGGTCAGGTCGGCGGTGGGGTGACCTGACAGGTCTGGTCGGCGGTGGGGTGACCTGACAGGTCAGGGCGGCGGCGGGGTGACCTGTCAGGTCAGAGGCGGCAACTGCCCGAAAATTTTGGCGATTGCCCGCACGATCGAGCGGTGCTCGGCTGCGTGCATGCGAGCCGCAAATGTCTCGAGCGTGTCTCCTGGCGCGATCGGGACGGCTTCGGTGTCGATCACAGCGCCGGCATCCACCTCAGCGATCACCCGATGGACCATGCACCCGGTCGGGATCGCTTCCCCGCGCATCGTCGCATCAAACGTGCCGCGCAGGCTGTCCTTGCCCGCCAACACCCCGGGCAGGGCCGGATGCAGGTTGATGATCTTGCCCGGGAAGCGATCGAGAAAGGCCGGACTCAGGATCCGCATCCAGCCCGCGCACACGATCAAGTCGGGGGCGTGGGGGAGGATGGCTTCGGCCAGCGCCGCGTCGTAGTCCTCGCGGGTTTTGCCGGCCTGGGTGAACGGCCGAGCCGGGAAGTGTAGCGTCGGCACACTGGCATGCGCGGCCCGCTCCAGGCCATACGCGGAAGCCCGATCCGACACGACCAGGACGACCTCGACCGCGGGCAATGCCCCGTTTCGGGTTGCGCCCAGGATGGCTTGAAGGTTGCTTCCGGAACCCGAGAGCAGCACGACGATCCGAAAGCGAGGTTGGCCCATCATCCCTCCAGGACGACGGCCGGGCCCGCTCGCCGGCTGATCTTGCCTGCGACCGCGCCTTCACCGAGCGCGGCGAGCGCGCGGGCCGCGTCAGCCTGCGGCACGACCACGCACAGCCCGATCCCCATGTTGAAGGCGCGATACATGTCGTCTCTTGCGACATCGTCCAGACGCTGTCGGATCAGTTCGAAGATCGGCGGCGCCTGCCATGCGCCGACCCAAAAAACCGCCGCCAGGTCCGTGGGCAGGATGCGCGGCACGTTCTCGAGCAGCCCGCCGCCAGTGATGTGGGCGATGCCATGCACGTCGATGCCGGCGGCATCGAGTTTCCTGAATTGGACCAGATACGAGCGGTGCACGGCGAGCAGGGCATCACCGATGCTGGCGCCGAGCTCCGTGCGGGGGACGCGCCAGTCCAGCCCTGCCAGGGCGCGCCGGGCCAGCGCGTATCCGTTGGTGTGCAGTCCATTCGAAGGCAGGCCCAGGATCGCGTCGCCGGCTGCAATGCGCGTTCCGTCGATGGCGCGCGATCGTTCCACCACCCCGACAATTGTCCCGGCCACGTCCATCTCGCCGTCAAGATAAACGCCCGGCATCTCGGCGGTCTCGCCACCCAGCAGCGCCAGATCGTTCTCGCGGCATGCCACCGCCATGCCGGTGACGACCGTGGCGGCCTGCGCGGCATCCAATTTTGACGCCGCGATGTAGTCCATGAAGAATAACGGTTGGGCGCCCTGGGCGAGGATGTCATTGACGCAGTGGTTGACCAGGTCCTGGCCGATGCTATCCCAGCGGCCCATTGCCGCGGCAACCCGGGTCTTGGTGCCAACCCCATCGGTGCTGGCGACCAGCACGGGCGCGGCCATTGCCTTCAACGCCGACGCGTCGAACATCCCGCCGAACGCGCCGATGCCAGCCAGCACCCGCGTGTCGTGGGTGCTGCGGACCGCATCCTTCATCAGATCGACCGCCCGGTTGCCCTCGCCAATGTTCACGCCGGAGCGCGCGTAGGCATCACTCATGAGGCCGTCCCGGGCGCGGCCCGCCCGCCGATATCAGTCCGATACTGCATGCCGTCGAAATGGATCCCGGACACGACCGCGTAGGCGCGGGCCAGCGCCTCACTCAAGTCCGCGCCGGTTGAGGTGACATCGAGCACGCGCCCGCCGCGGGTGACCACGCGATCGCCTTGCATGTCCGTCCCGGCGTGGAAGACCGTGACGCCTGCAGGCAGGTCGGCCAGCCCATGAATCGGCAGGCCCTTCACATATGGGCCAGGATACCCGCCCGAGGCCAGCACGATGGTCGCGGTCGCGCCCGGGCGCCAGGCCACCTGGAGATGACTCAGTCGGCCGTCGATGCAGGCGGACAGCACGTCGAGCAAATCCGTTTCGAGCAAAGGCAGGATGACCTGGGTTTCGGGATCGCCAAACCGGCAATTGAACTCAAGGACAGAAAGGCGATCGGGCCTTCCGGCGCCTGACGAGAGCAGCATGAGCCCGGCATACAACACACCGACGTAAGGCGTTCCCAGCGCGCGCATTGCCTCAAGGATGGGCTCAAACACCAGGCGCCGGGCGTCGCGAAGCAGCGCCGGCGACACGTCGGGGGCGGGCGCATAGGCGCCCATCCCGCCCGTATTCGGTCCCGTATCGCCATCCCCGATCCGTTTGTGATCGCGCGCGGGCGGCATCAGCACGGCTTGTGCGCCATCGCAAAAGGCCAGCAATGAGACCTCCCGCCCGTTCAGTCGCTCCTCGATGATGACATGCGCGCCGGCAGCCCCGAACTCGCGCGCGAGCATGATCCGGCGCAGCGCCGCTTCGGCGGCGTCCGCGTCATCGCACACGAAAACGCCTTTGCCCGCGGCCAGCCCGTCGGCCTTGATCACGCAGGCGGGCGCTGAGGCAAACGGCAAGGCTCGCGAAAATCGCAGGGCCTGATCGAAAGCATCGAAGACCGCGAAATCGGCGGTCGGCACGCCGCTCGCCCGCATGATCGACTTTGAAAAGAGTTTGGAGGCTTCGAGCTGCGCCGCGGCGCGCCTGGGCCCAAACACGCGCAGGCCCGCGGCTTGAAAGTCGTCGACGATCCCGGCGGCCAGCAGCGCTTCGGGGCCGACCACCGTCAAATCAATCTGACTCTCGCGCGCGAAGGACAGCAGAGCGGGGATGTCGTCCGGGGCGATAGCGACGTTATGCCCGCACGTGCCGGCATTCCCCGGCGCGACGTAAATGCGTTGGACACGCGGCGATTGAGCCAGCTTCCAGGCCAGGGCGTGTTCGCGCCCGCCATTGCCAACGATCAGGATGTTCATAGCTCAAAGACGGACTTGTCCCGATCGTCATCGAACAGCCAGGCCGGGATCGGGATGGGATAGCGTCCCGAGAAACACGCCGCGCAAAACGAAGATTGTCCATTCGCCAGATGCGGCACGCCTTCAATCGCCGCGCCCTCGATCCCGTGGGTGGCCTTCAGCAGGCCGTTCAGGCTTAGATACACCAGCGAATCGGCCCCGATGTGGGCGCGAATCTGCTCGACATCGAGGGTGTGGGCGATCAGCCCCTTGCGGGTCGCCATGTCGACTCCCATGAAACACGGGTGGCGGACCGGCGGCGACGACACCCGCACGTGCACTTCGCTTGCCCCGCCATCGCGGAGGAGCTGAATGAGGGGCCCGGCGGTCGTGCCGCGCACGATGCTGTCGTCGACCATCACCACCCGCTTCCCGCGCAGGTTGGCCGAAAGCGGGTTGTACTTGAGCTGCACGCCGACCTTGCGCAGTTCTGAGTCGGGCTGGATGAAGGTGCGCCCGATGTAGCGGTTCTTGATCAGCCCCTCGGTGTAGGGGATGCCCGACTCCAGGCTGTAGCCGATCGCGGCGGGTGTGGACGAATCGGGCACGGGCACCACGATGTCGGCCGCCGCCGGCGCCTCGCGCGCGAGCTGCCGTCCGGCGCGCTGGCGGGCCTCATGGATGACCTGCCCCTCGAGGACGGTGTCGGGCCGCGCAAAATACACGTGCTCAAAGATGCACAACGCGCGCTTGCCTGATGTTCGGGTGATCGTCGACGTCACGCCGTGCTGGTCGATCCGCAGCACCTCGCCGGGTTCCACCTCGCGCATGAAACGCGCTCCAACCGTCTGAAGAGCGCAGCTCTCGGAGGCGATGACATACCCGCCGTCGATCTCGCCCAGGCACAACGGCCGCAGGCCGAGCGGATCGCGCGCGGCGAAGATGCCCTGGTTGGTAAGCATGGTCAGCGAATACGCGCCTTCGACCACCCGCATCATGGCCTGCAGCCGGGCCACCCACACGTCCGGGCCGGACGCCTCCGCGGCGCCGCCGGGCTCGTTCCAGATCTCAGGCGGAGCGGCCAGGACCTGGGTGAGTACCTCGCTGTCTGAACTCGATGACAGGCCGACCCCGCGCTGGAGCAGGCGCCGGCGCAGCTCGAGCGCATTTGTTAGATTACCGTTGTGCGCCACGCCGAGCGGGCCATGGATCGTTTCGACAAGATACGGCCCGGCGTTCTTGACATGCGACGAGCCCGTGGTGGAGTAGCGGTTGTGTCCGATCGCATGCGTGCCGACCAGGGGGCGCAGATTGGTTTCATTAAACACCTGCGACACCAGGCCCATGTCCTTGTGGACATACGCGGCGCGCCCGTCGCTGGTGGCGATGCCGGCGCTCTCCTGGCCGCGATGCTGCAGGGCATACAACCCGAAGTAAGTCAGCCGGGCGACATCGCGACTCGGGGCGAAGACCCCGAACACGCCGCACTCGTCGTGGGGTTTGTCGTCGTCGAAGGTCGTTTCCATGGATTTACCCGCCAGGATTCAAATCGGCGTCATCGCTCAGGATTTTGGCGGCCGCCTGCCGCTGATAGGCGACGACTTTGTCGCGCACACCGGGGTCTGCCAGGCCCAGGATCTTGGCGGCGAGAATTGCGGCATTGGCCGGTTCGAGGACAACGGCCGAAGCAACGCCACTCGGCAGCCTCAGGGAGGAGAAGACATCCGCCCCGCCAAAGCTCTCGCTCGGCGGCGGGCAGGCGATGACCGGCGCGCTCACCTGCGGGTCGGTGAAGCCGCTCAGCGCGTTGCTCCGGCCGGCGATGGTGATGTAGACCTTGGGCCGCGGATCGGATTCGTACTGGCGCAGGATCGCAAGAGCGTGCTCGGGCGTCCGATGTGCGCTCCCTACGCGCAGGGCAACCTCGACCCCAAAGCCCGTCAACGCCGCGGCGATCTTCTGGGCATGTTCGAGGTCGCCGCGCGACCCCATCAGAATGACGGCGAGTGTTTTCATGACTGTTGATTCAGATTTTGGGCGATCCGTTCCGAAGCGGGCTGCTCGCCGGGAACGAAGACGAACCCGGTGAGTTTCTCATAGGCGGCGATGTAACGCGCGGCAACCTGAGCCAGGACGTCGTCCGGCATCGTCGGTGGCTGGCCGTCGCCAGTGTAGCCGCGCCGGGCATACCACTCGCGCAGGAACTCCTTGTCGAAATTCCGGGGGCTCGCGGGGTCAGCGTCGTAGCTTTCCTGAGTCCAGTAGCGCGATGAGTCGGGAGTATGAATCTCGTCAATGACGGCGAGCGCGCCATCGATGAGCCCGAACTCGTATTTGGTGTCGACGAGGATCAGCCCGGCGCCGCGGGCGACCTCCTGGCCGCGCTTGAAAAGCGCGATCGCCGCGCGCTCGATTTGCTCCCACAGGCCTGGATCGATGATGCGCCGCGTCAGGATCTCAACTCGGGTCAGCCGCTCATCGTGGCCGCCTTGCTCGGCCTTGGTCGTCGGGGTAATAATGGGTTCCGGCAGCGCGTCATTCTTCTTCAGCCCATCCGGCAAGGCGATCCCATACGGTCGGCGATCGCCGGAAGCGTAGATCGTCCACAGCGAGGTTTTGGTCACCCCGGTGATGTAGCCGCGCACGATGACCTCGACCGGGAGCGGCTGGGCCTCACGGGCGATTGTGACGTTGGGATCCGGAATTCGAATGACGTGGTTGGCCACGATGTCGCGGGTCTGCTCGAACCACCAGGCGCTAAGCTGGTTCAGGGTTTGCCCCTTGTACGGAATCACGCCGAGCACGACGTCGAAAGCCGAAACCCGATCCGTGGTGATGAGGATGCGCGCGCCATCGGCGCGCAAGTACATGTCGCGCACCTTGCCGCTCTGCTTCGGGCCCAGCCCGGGCAGGTCGACCGACTGCAGCGCGCCCGGTATCGCGGCGACCAGTTCGTCATGACTCAGCATGTGTTATTGCCTCCTGACTTTTCGTTTGGTTCGTAACGCGACGAGCCAACAGTGGATTTTTCGCCCGAGACGATATCCCCCGGCTCCGCCGGGGGATATCGCCTCGGGCAATAAGCTCCGTTAAGCGCTTCGCAATCCATTGGCGAACAAGCTCAACCCGCCCTGCCCCGCCTCGCCCCGGTGCCAGCGCGGATGCTGCCAGCGGAAGATGTGGTTCTCAGGATGCGGCATCAGGCCCAGCACGTTTCCTTGCGCGTTGGACAGGCCGGCGATCCCGCCGGCAGATCCGTTCGGGTTGTGAGGGTAGCCTTCGCCCAGATAGCGCAGGGCGACCTGCCCGCGCGCCGACAGCAGGCGCAATGTCTCTTCGTCGCGCGTCATCAGGCGGCCTTCGCCGTGCGCGATCGGGCAGTAGATCGGCTCGCGCAGCCCGCGGGTGAAGACTGACACGCTGTCCGGATCAGGCTCGAGCATCACCCAGCGGCATTCGAAGTGCCGGCGCTCGTTGTAGGTGAGGGTGATGGCGCGTCCGCTGTTTTCGAAGAGGCCCGCATCGAATAGGCCCGCATCGAAGAGGCCCGCTTTCATTAAGGCCTGGAAGCCGTTGCAGATCCCGAGCACGGGTCGTCCCGCTTTCACAAATGCCTGGAGCGCCTCGCCCAGCCGTTCGCGCAGATCGAGCGCCCACAGCACGCCCGCGCCGAGGTCATCCCCATATGAGAACCCGCCCGGCAGGATGAGCATGTGATAGTCCGCCAGCGCACGCGCCCGAGCGCGCAACTGGTTGACATGCACGATCTCGGGCAAGCCGCCGGCCAGTTCGACGGCCAGGGCCGCGTCATGGTCGCGGTTTGAACCATTGGCGTGCAGGATGAGCACCCGTTTGCTCGAGGGGATGGCAGGTGACCCAATTCTCGGAGCCTCAAGCGGTGCAGGGCGCACCAAAGGTGGCTCGGGCGCAATCGATCCGCGCCAGGCCTGTTCTAGCCGCGGGATGTCTGCGTCAATAACGATCGCGCCGGCTTGACCGGTCACGACCAGCGTGCTCGAATGCGTGACATCGCCAATTCGGGCGCAGGGCGTCCCGGCCAGGGCGGATTCGAAATCGGGCGTGTGGTCAGGCGCAACCTCGACGATGAAACGGCCGGCCGATTCGCTGAAGAGCAGCACGATGTCGTCGCCTGAGTCCGCCCGAAGCGCCGAAAGACTGACGGACGCGCCCAACCTGCCGGCCAGGCACATCTCGGCGAGGGCGACCGCCAGGCCGCCCTCGCTGCAGTCGTGGCAGGCGCGCGCGTGACCGGCCCGGATGGCGGCGTGCAGCGCGCGCAGCCGAACCAGCGCATCCGGCACCGGCTGGGGGACGATCGCGTCGGTGTGCCCATCTAGTCGCAGACCGGAATAGTGGCTCATGCCCAGCTCGTCGCGGGTGTCCCCAACCAGATACAGCGCATTCCCGGCCCGCTTCAGGTCCATGCTGACGGTGGCATTTACGTCTGGCACAATTCCAAGGGCCGAAATCAACAGCGTGCCGGGGATGGCGTGTTTGGCCCCGTCCGCGCCGGCATACTCGTTGTTCAGGCTATCCTTGCCTGAGATGAAGGGCGCGCCATATGCCAGAGCTGCGTCGTGACACCCTTGCGCGCAGGCGACGAGGCCGCCCAGCCGATCGGGCAAGTTTGGGTTGCCCCAGCAGAAGTTGTCCAGGATCGCGATCCGATCGGGGTCGGCCCCGACTGCGACCGCGTTGCGGATCGCTTCGTCAACCGCCGCCCAGGCCATCGCATAGGGATCGCGCTCGCCGTACTGCGGGCAGATCCCATTTGAAAGTGACAGGCCCTGGGTCGAGGCGGGATCTGGCGCCAGCACGGCCGCGTCGCTGGGCCCGTGATTGGCGACGCCCACGAAGGGTTTGACCGCCGTCGCGCCCTTGACCTCATGGTCGAAGACCCGCACGATGTCTTCTTTGCTGCGGATATTGGGGTGGGCGAGCAGGGCCAGCAAATCCGCGGTGGCGTCGCCGGCGGCGTGGCGCGCCTGCGCGCGTGCTGCGCCCCCAACAGATCTTGCGACAGTGTCGGCGGACAGCCGGCGCTGGGGGATGCCTTCGTGTAGAAAGCGGATCGACAGGTCGCCGACAACGCGCCCCGCATATTGGAGGGTCAGCCGCCCGCTGTCCTCGAACACGCCCAGCGCAAAGGCCGGGATGTCCTGTCCGTCGCAGATCGCCTTGAGGGCCAGCCAATTGTCGGCTGGCACGGCCAGGACCATCCGCTCCTGGGCCTCGCTCAGCCAGATCTCCCACGGCTGCAGGCCGGGGTACTTGAGCAGCGCGCTATCGAGCTGGACCGTTGCGCCAAGGCCGCTGGCCATCTCGCCGATCGCAGAGGAGAAGCCGCCCGCGCCGCAATCGGTGATGGCCCGATACAGCCCCGCATCCCGTGCCCGCAGAATGGCTTCCTGCGTTTGCTTTTCGTGGATGGGGTGGCCGATCTGGACCGAGGCGCTCGCGATCCCGCCCGTCTCGGCGCCCATCTCCATCGATGAGAAGGTAGCCCCGCGCAGTCCGTCGCGGCCGGTTCGCCCGCCGATGACGATGATGAGGTCGCCGGCCTCTGCGCTGGCCGGCCGCGCGGCCGGCGCGGCCGGGCGCAGGCCGACGCAGCCCGCAAAGACGAGTGGATTGGCGGTATAGCCCTCGTGGAAAAGCACCGCGCCGTTGACGGTAGGGATGCCCATCTTGTTGCCGTAGTCCTCGATGCCCCTGATCACGCCGTCGTGGACGCGCTGGGGTGTCAATACGCCGGCGGGCACATCGGTCCGCTCGAGCGGGCCAAAACACAGCACATCGGTGTTGGCGATGGGCAGGGCGCTCACACCGAGCACGTCCCGAATGACGCCGCCAATGCCAGTGTTGGCTCCGCCAAACGGCTCGAGCGCGGAGGGGTGGTTGTGCGTTTCAACCTTGAACGCAAGATCCCAGCGCGCATTGAAGGCGATGATGCCGGCGTTGTCGACAAAGGCGCTCTTGACCCATGGCTTGTTGATCTTCTCGGTGGCCGCCCGAATGTAAGTCCTGAGCAATCCATCAATCGTCGCGCCATTGACGTCGATGAGGGCCTTGAAGGTCTTGTGAACACAATGTTCGCTCCAGGTCTGGGCCAGGGTCTCGAGTTCGACATCGGTTGGCTCGCGCGCTTCGCCGCGGTAATAGTCGCGGATGGCCCGCATTTCGTTGAGGTCCAACGAGAGCCGGCGCAGGCGGCTGACGGCCAGCAAGGCGTCGTCGTCGGCCCCGGACAACGGGATTGCCTCCACCCGGTCACTGTCAGATAATACGAAAGAGGTGAACGGCGGCGGGATCGGCTGATCAATGACAAAGCGCTGGATGACCTCGTTTGCATAGCGGTCACGGGCGAGTAGACGCAAGCGCTCGGGGCTGGTGGCTTCGCGGACGATGACGCGCAATCCGCTGGCGGCTTCTTCGAGTTCGGGAATGCCGAGTTCCTCCGCGGCGCGGACCAGATTCTCGGCCACGCTGTCGGTTACGCCGGGTAAAAAGGTGATCTCGATCGTGTGCTCGGCCCCGGGCGTCGCGACCTGATCGATCACCCACGACTCGGCCACCGGGTCGGCCAGCAGGGTCTGGCTCATGCGGGCAACCTGTTGGACGGTAAGCGCCTGGCCCCGAAGAAAAAAGAGCCGTTGTGTCTCGTTTTGAAGGTCGTGCATCGCGCGGCGTTGCGAGACGGTCACTTGAAAAACAGGCACGCGGCATTATATCCGCCGCGTCATATCCCGAAGCCGCTATCCCCCCTGCCGAAGTCGGGGGATTGCGGCTCCGGGAAAGTGTCCATACTTGATCAGGCTGCGACGGGATCCCCACCAGCGCGGCCCGCCGTCCCGCCCGCCCGGCCGATGAGGCGCAGCAAATTGCCCCCAAGCAGTTTGTCCTTTGCCTCGTCCGGCCAGGGCAGCCCGCGAATCAGGGCCAGATCGCGCACAACCTGCATGCGACCGTTGTACGGAAAGTCAAGGCCGTAGATCAACAGGTCCTCGCCGATCTGCCACCGGCAATCATCCAGGCCGTCCGGCCCGAGATACCAGTAGCGCTGATTCTCGCGGTCGAGCACGCTGGCGATGCCGGCGTAGAGGTGGTTTCCCCGGTTGTGGTTGTTTGAGATTACGGCCAGGACCTGGCGGAAGTAGTGCCAGCCGCCGACGTGTTCGTAGACCATCTTCAGTGTCGGGAAATGGTGGGCGATTTCGTCGCACAGCAGAGGATCGTAGTCGCGCAGGCGATGCCAGTGCACGCCCAAATGGAAGTCGGCGATCAAGCCGCGCTTCTCCATCTCAGCGTAGGCCCGCCGCGACCAGTCGTCGAAGATGTGAAAGTGTTGCGCGGGCGGGTGAAGCTTGATGCCGGGGAAGCCCAGGTCGGCAATTTCGCGGACCTGATCCTCGGGATCGCGGGTCGGATCCAGGGTGCCGTAGCCGACCCGGTCCGCGCGCCCGGCCAGCGCCTCGGCGAGCCAACGGTTGTGGTCAACCTTACCCGCGACCTGGTGGCTGAAGGGGGCAAAGCAGACCGCGCCTTCAATGCCCAGGGTGTAGGCCAGACGGTC
Organism: Thermoflexales bacterium; assembly: GCA_039917915.1. Lineage (GTDB taxonomy): Bacteria > Chloroflexota > Anaerolineae > J036 > Brachytrichaceae > Brachythrix. The sequence goes on along the minus strand of JBDSIP010000060.1, from coordinate 16,692 downwards.
GAAGGCCTCGGGCGTGGCGTCCTCGCGCATAAAGGCCGGCATGAGGTGGACGTGGTTGACGAAAATCGGTGCCATAGCTCTCGATTCTAGGCCCGATGGATGTTCCTGACGCGATATGCCCCGCCCCGGCGTACGCCCGGGCGGGGCATATCGCGTCAGGATAAATCGTTATCCGATCCGTTCAATTTCCGCCCAGGCCGCGACCAGTTCCTTCTCGGCATTTGCGTATTCGTCACCCAGCGCCCGCAACTTCTCGTAGTCGGCGCCGTGGACTTCCATCTCCCAATTCAGCTCGCTCAGCTTGCGTTCAAGCGTCGCGATCCGCGTTTCGGCCTGCTCAAGCTGGCGCAGCCGGGTGCGCTCGCGGTTCTTGCTCGCCGCGACCGACGGCGCGGGCGGGGGCGGAGGAGGAGCAGCGCTCCTGGTGGCCTGCGACTTTGCGCTTGCGGGGCGCGTCGCCGGGATCTTCGCAACTTCGACGGGCGCCGCAGGCACGGGCGCGCCGGGCTGCTTCGATTCAATCCATGCGTCGTAGGGGCCGCGGAAAACGGTCAGCTTCGATCCTTCGCCGGCCGGCTCGAGCGACCATATCTGGGTCGCCAGCGCGGCAATCAAATAGCGGTCATGACTTACAACTAACATGGTTCCGTCGAAATGGTTGAGCGCCTCGGTCAGGATCTCCTGGGCTGGGATATCGAGGTGGTTCGTCGGCTCGTCGAGGAGCAGCAGGTTCGCCCCTTGAAGCGTCAGCTTGGCCAGGGCGACCCGGCCGCGCTCGCCGCCGCTCAGCGCGCCGATCTTCTTGAACACGTCGTCGCCGCTGAACAGAAAGCGCCCGAGCAGCTTGCGGGCTTCGGGCAAGGTCAGCCCGGGGCTCGCGTCCAGCAGTTCGTTGAGCGGGGTCTTTTCGATATCCAATCCCTCGTGGGCCTGGGCGAAGTAACCGACCTTGACCGCCGCGCCGATATTGACCGTGCCGGCCAGCGGCTCGAGGTCGCCCAGGATGGTCTTGAGCAGAGTGGTCTTGCCAGTTCCGTTTGGCCCTATCAGGGCGGCCCGTTCAAGCCGCAGCAGTTGCAGGTTGGGCGGGGAAAAGAGCGCCTTCGCGGCATCGCGATAGCCCACGCGCAGCCCGTGGGTCTCGAGCACGATGTTGCCGCTGCGCGAACTGCCGCTCATGCGAAGTGACATCACCCGCTGCTCGATCGGCTTTTCCAGGCGCTCCAGCCGGTTCAGCCGCTTGAGCCGGCCCTTGGCCTGGGCCGTATTCTGCCCGGCCATGTTGCGCCGGATGTAATCTTCCTGTTTGGCGATGACTTCGCGCTGGGCTTCGAACTCCTTGGTCTGGCGCTCGCGGCGCTCCTCGCGCTGGGCGACGTAATCGGTATAGCCCCCGCGGTAGGCCTCGAACAGCACCTGACGGCTGTCGGACGAGGGCGCGCTGACTTGCATCTCCCAGATCCGCTCCGCGACCTCGTCCATGAAATACCGGTCGTGTGAGACGACGATGATGGTGCCCGGCCAGTCCTGCAGGTAGCTCTCCAGCCACTCGATGCCCTGTGTGTCGAGATGGTTCGTTGGTTCGTCCAGAAATAGAATGTCGGGCGCTTCGAGCAGCAGCCGGGCCAGCGCCGCCCTGACGCGCTGGCCGCCGCTAAGCAGCGCGATGCGCTTGTGCTCGTCTCCGGGCTTGAAGCCCAGCCCGGTCAGCACGCGCTTGATCTGAGTTTCGATGTTGTAGCCGCCGCGCGCCTCGAAGGTGTGTTGCAAGGGCCCGTAGGCCGCCAGGGCCGCTTGCTGGGTTTCGGGCCGGGCCATGGCCAGCTCGAGCTCGGCCAGCCGGGCGCCCATCCGGGTCAAATCGCCAAACGCTTCCTGGCACTCCTCCCAGATCGTGAAATCGTTGGAGTCTTCGGCCGTCTGGGCCAGATAGCCCCGGCTGACATCGCGGGCGACGTTGACCTGGCCGCGCGAAGGCTCATCCACGCCAGCCAGGATGCGCAACAGGGTGGTCTTGCCGCACCCGTTCGGACCGACCAGGGCGATCTTGTCGCCATGCGCCACGCTGACGTCGATGTTGGTGAAAACATCGAAAGCGCCGTAGCTGCGGGTCAGGCCGCTTCCCGTGAGTACCGACATATCGGGAAGCGATTATAGGTTGCGCCTCCGTGAAATATCTTGGCGCCATGAACGGGGAAATCCCGGAAACAACATTCCCCGGCGAAGCCGGGGAATGTTGTTTCCGGAACATTTCTGGTCGAGAACGTCAGCCTGACGAAAACTCGTCGATCAGCGCGCCAATGAAGCGCATCCCGCCGTAGTAATTGGCCAGAATGGTGTTCTCGTTGGGTGAATGCACCCGCGCGTCCGGGTGGCCGATGCCCGCGCACACGACCGGCACGCCGCCAATAAACGATGATAGCGACCACATCGGCCCCGAGCCCGGGCTGAGCAGGACCTTGACCGGCTTCTGCCCATAGGTGCGTTCCGCCGCCCGCGCGCAGGCGTGGACGATCCCGGCATCGACGTCCGACAGTTCGGATCGGTATCCGCCCAAGAGCTTGATCTCGACATCGCTAAAGCCGCGCGCGTCTAGATGCTTGCGCAACAGGTCGACCACAATCTCGGGGGTCAAGTTCGGCACCAGCCGGAAGTCGATCTTGGCCATGGCCTTGGCCGGGAGCACCGTCTTTGGCCCGCTGCCCTGCCAGCCCGTTGTGATGCCGCAGATCGTCGCGGTCGGCTGAAAGAACAGCCGCTTGATTGCGTCGTAGCCGGTCACGCCGGTTACAAAGCCATCGATCCCCCACTTGTCTTTGAGGATGGCTTCCTGTTCAGTGCCGAACGGCATCTCGCGCAGAATCGCTTCCTCGGCCGCCGAGAGCGCGCGGACATGGTCGTAGTAGCCATCGATCAGAATGCGCTCGTCGGGCCCCTTGATTGTGTTCAGCGCCCAGGCCAGGCGCCACGCCGCGTTTGGGGCGATGGCAGCCAGCGACGAATGCAGATCATGGCCGACACCCTGGACGTGCAGTTCGACGTAGCAGATTCCCTTCACGCCCATGGTCAGTTCAAAGCGGCCCTGATCGTCGAAACCGCCAAACTCCCACAGGCACCCGTCCGCCCCGGCCAGCCAGTCGCGATGCTTCTCGATCCAACCGTGCAGGTGCGGGCTGCTGATCTCTTCCTCGCCTTCGATCAGCCACTTGATCTTGAATGGCAGCGGTCCCTGAGTCTTCAGCCACGCCTCGATCGCGTGAATGCGAGTGACGAGTTCGCCTTTGTCGTCAGCCGCGCCGCGGGCATAGATTTTCCCGTCCCGAATCGTCGGCTCAAAGGGCGGGCTTGCCCACAGGTCGAGCGGCTCGACCGGCTGCACATCGTAGTGGTTGTAGATCAGGAGGGTCTTGGCGCCCTGGCCAATCTCTGCCCAAACCACCGGCGGCGCGCCCGCTGCGGTTGGCACGATCTGCACGTTCGCGCCGAGCGTCGCCAGTCGCCGGGCGACAAGGGCGGCCATCTCGGTCATCCCCTCGCCGGTTGCGGCCACGCTGGGTTGGCGCAGGAAATCCTTGTAGTCCTCGAGCAGGCGATCGTGGTTGTCGGTCAGGTATTGGTCAAATGTTTCTGAATTCATGATTCATTTCTGCAATCGCTGCCCGGGATATCGCTCCCGAAAACAAAAGCTGTAAGGCCCGCGCCCGCGGCCACTACCGCGCGCTGACGTAAAAGAAGTCCCGCGTATAGGCCTTGAGATAGCGATCCGGCTGCTGGGCCCTCATGTTATCGAAAAGCGGCTCGGGTTTGAGCGCCGTGCCATCCGCGCGCACCGCGCAGAACTGCACCCAGAAGTTGTTGATGTCGAGCTGCATTGCGTTGTGCGCTCCGGCTGCCTTGAGCGACTTGGCCAGGGTCGACGCCACCAGGTCGTTGCCGGCGACGTAGAACAAGATCTGGCCGTCCTTGCTCAGGCCCATGCCCGAGCGCCAGACCGCCACCGCGCCATCGATGTTCGCTCCCCAATTGCTGGCCGAGTTGTCATTGGTGAGCGGGTTGATGTCGCCATTGCGCACGACCGGTGGTCCATTCTGCCGCCAGGCAATCGTATCGGGCATCACCAGCCCGGGATCACCCCACTTGCCAATCCGGATCGCGCCATCCTTGTCCAATGCGATAGTGGCCATGCCTTCCCGGGCCGGAACCAGCTCCTTTCCGTTGCCGAAGGCGCCATACCGCCCGTGCTGGGTCTTGAACCCGCCATTGAAAACGGCGAACAACCGGCCGATGGCGAAGTCACTCGCCGGGATTCTGCCGGTCCGCGAAATCACAGCGTTTGAGACCGGCTCTTCCGTTCCCACCACAAAACCGAGCCGCGCATTCACGAGGTCGATGGCGACCAGGCCTACCCCTACATAGGGGCGCTGCGTGTCCGGATAGACAAAGGCCCGATAGGCGATCGCCCGGCCGAACGAATCCAGGATGTAGGGTTCCCATTTGCCTTCGTCCGCCCGTTTGGTGAAGGGCGTGATGGCCGGCGGTGTAAAGACCCGCGGCACTGCCGTGGCAGTCGGCTCGCCGCGTATCGGATTCATCGGGGTGGCAGCCGTGGCCCCGGCAAGATTCGGCGCGGGTGTGCTCGTTTCGATCGGCGTTTCGGCTGCGACGATCGGAGGAGCGCTCGCCCACGGCACGTCCACCCGCTTCAACCCCAGCTTGTAGAGCGTCTGCTCGATCTGGTCCTCGGTGGTGTAGACGAAGGTTTCAAGTTGGGCGACCGCCCGATCGCCGACGATCTTGCGCAGGATATCGGCGCCCTGCGCGCCGAGTTGGGGCAGGGCGCTCAGACTGACAAACGCCAGCGCGCCTCCAAGGATCATGGTCGCCAACACCGCCGCGAGCGCGACGCGGCCGGAACGGCGATTCGGTAACTTCTTCATGGGTGTGTTGCCATTCTATGCCCCATTTAGTTGGCTGAGCTCGGGCCGCCATTTCACAGCTTCTCCGCGGCCGCGCGCGCATGCGCAAATCCGAAGGGACTGCTCGAGCGCGGGATGAAAGTACAAATCCGTCGGGTTCATGAGTGGAACGCGCGATAAAAACATGTTTCCAAAAGCAATATCCATGGCCGAAGCCGGGGATACTGCTTCTGGAGTCAACTATCCTGGCGCGGATTGGCCGACCGCCTCGAGCCGCGCGGAGGCAAACAACCCGAGATAGGCGCCGATCAGCAAAAACGTATTGGCGACATACAAGTTGTCAACCAAATGATGGACACTCAGATGGGCGGCCGCGCCCAAGAGCCCGATCGCCATCCAGCGCAGGGACGGGGCAGCGCCCCGTCCCGCCGCGCGCAAGGCTTGAACAACGATAGACACCCACACACCGAGATAGGCCAGCAGGCCCAGGATTCCCGTCTCGGCGAAGATGTTCAGATAGTAGTTGTGGGCGTGCCCGAGCGGATTGGCCCAGCGCAAAGTGCGGTACTGCTCATAGGCCGCGCCGTAGTTGCCAAAGCCCACCCCCAGCCACGGGTGATCGAGGATCATCCCGAGGGCGGCCTGCCAATGCGCCAGGCGCTCGATGAGCGAGAAATTGCCGGCCGTGAGATACGCCCCCCGCACGTCGATGTTCGAAAAATCAAACTGGGTGGTGAACTCGCTCAAGCGGCTCACGATCGCAGCGGGCAGCAGTCCGAGTTGCCACAGCGCCACCACGCTGATGGCGCCGACTGCCACTGCGGCAAGGGCCCGTCCTGGACGTCCGCTCATGGCGATCAGCATTGCCGCACCAGCGGCGGCCGCGCCGATCCACGCGCCACGTGACCACGAGGCTACGAGCCCGCCGACGCAGGCGATTGCGACCATGAGCGCGGCCAACCCGGCAATTGCAGGGCCTGGCGCGGCCAGCACCCCGCGCCAATCGCCGTTGCGCAGGCGGCGCCAGGGCTCACCCAGCCAGGCCATCCCCATCGCGAAAGCAATCGGCCAGCTCAGGCCCATGTAGCCGCCGAACGGATTGGGTTGTTCGAGCGTGCCCGAGGCGCGATAGAAGCGTCCGCCTGGCAGGCCGAACTCGAGCGGGCCGGTCTGCCGAAACGCAAATTGATACACCCCGAACAACGCTTCGCCGGCAGCGACGATCAGGATGGCCCCGAGGATGAGACGCCGCCGGTCCGGCGCGCGCGCCTCCAGGGCGACCAGGGTGAGCATGACGGCGATCTCAACCCACTTCACACATTCTTTGAGCCACAGTCGGAAGTCTGTGGCAGGGAAGAACGACAGCACGCCCACGCTGATGAAGATGAAAAGGGGGGCCGAGAACGTGAGCGTTTTCCGAAGGGCCGCTCGATCGCTGGGGCTTAACGGGTGGCGCGCGCTCAGCCAGCGTAGCGCATACGCCCCGAGAGTCAGGGCAAACAAGGCCTGGCCGCTGTCGATCGGCAGGCCAAGACGAACCTGCTCGAGCGGCTCGAAGGGCCCTGCGATGAGGGTGAGAGCCAGACCAACGCTGGGCTCGATGAGGACTACAGCGATGACGGCCAGGGCGATCAGACCGCCGGCGACGGCGGCAAGCGCACCCAGCGGCAGCAACCCGATTGCCAGCCCCGCGCCCACTGCCGCAGCGGCCGCGAGTCCGATCCAGAGGCGCGGCGACAGGCCGCTTGCCAACCGGGTAACGTGTGCGCCTTTCACCTGAGGGGCATTGTATCGGGCTTAAACCTCTTCGGGTATTCTGGCGCTACCGTGGAAAAACTCCCCGCGAACGCCGAGCGCCTGATCCTGGTGAAGCATTCGTTGCCCGAAATCGTCGATGGCGTGCGCGCCCGCGACTGGCGCCTGAGCGAAGAGGGCCGTCGGCGCTGTGATGCGCTGGCGGACGCCCTGGCCGCCTACGCGCCGTCAGGCGCCCTCACCAGCAGCGACGAGCCCAAGGCCATCGAGACCGCCGAACGGGTCGCTGCGCGCCTTGGCCTGCCGGCTGCCGTGGATGCGGATCTGAGCGAGCACAAGCGTGGCTCCAAAAAATTGCTGGACGAAACCGAGTGGCAGGCCGCCATGGCGAGGCTGTTTGCCCACCCGAATCGCCTCGAATATGGCGAGGAGACCGGCGATCAGGCCCGGCTGCGATTCGAAACCGCTATCCGGCGCGCCCTCGCCGCCCATGTCGCCACATCGTCTGGCGCGTGCGTGTGCGTCTGTCACGGCACCGTGATCTCGCTCTTCACAGTCGCCCTCGCCGGCGTGGACGGGTATGCCCTGTGGCGCCGGCTTGAGTTGCCGTCGTTCGTTGTGCTAAGCCTGGCAGACAAAAGACTCGAGGCGCTTTGGCCCGCCGCTCCGGGATAGCGCTTAGCGCGACCCTTGGAATCATCCGGAAAGTGATAGCCCCCGGCGGAGCCGTGGGCTATTACTTTCCGGAATGGTTTGCCGGCTGGATCAGCCCTTGAACAGGTCGCCCAGGTTGACGTTCATCCCACTGTTCTTGCCTTCGCCGCTCGAGGGCAAGTACTTGAAGATCGCCCCGGCCAACTTGGCCATTGGCATCGTCTGCAGCCAGATCCGCCCGGGTCCGGTCAGGGTGGCAAAAAACAAGCCCTCGCCCCCAAACAGGATGTTCTTGACGCCCTTGACCATCTCGACGTCGAAGTTCACCGTGGGCTCGAACATCGCCACGTGGCCCGTGTCGACCTTCAGGCGCTCGCCGGCTTGCAGGGTGTATTCGACGATCTCGCCATCGAAGGTGACGAAGAAAGTGCCCGGACCGTCAAAGCGCTGCATGACGAGGCCTTCGCCGCCGAAGAACCCGGCGCCCAGCTTGCGGTTCCAGGCGACGCTCAGGGCGACCGTCTTCTCGGCCACTAGAAACGCGCCGCGCTGGGCGATCATGCTCTGGCCCTGGGCGAGGTTGACCGGCACAATCTTGCCCGGGAAATCCGCGCTGTAGGCGACCATTGCGCCTTCGCGCTTCGCGACGTAGTCGACGATGAACAGCGACTCGCCCGAAACCACCCGTTTGAACATGCCCCCCAGGCCGCCACCCATGTTGGTGTTCATATCAACGCCGTCACTCATCCACGACAGCGACCCGGTCTCGGTGTAGATGTTGGCCCCGTTTCGCATGTTGAGGATCACCGCCTGGAGCGTGGTCCCGATGATCTTGTAGGCCGATCCGCCGACGGTCACGCCCTGCAGCGCGACGGTGGGATCCGGCACATCCAGGCGTTGCCCGGCGATATTGGTAAATCCTTCTGACATGTCAGTACCTCCGTTTTCGAATTCTGATTGCAGAACGCAGAATGCAGAAATAAGTATCCATCAATTGGGGAATCTCGTTCTGATTTCTGAATTCACAATTCCTGCCGGCCCTCGAGCGCCCGGCTCAGGGTGATTTCGTCCGCATACTCCAGGTCGCCGCCCACCGGCAGTCCGCGGGCGAGCCGGCTGACCTTGACCCCGCTGCCGGCCAGTTTGCGGCCGATGTAGGCGGCCGTGTTCTCGCCCTCGAGGGTCGGATTCGTGGCCAGGATGACCTCGCGCACCGGCACGCCGTCCCGACCCGTGCTCACCCGCACGAGCAATTCACGCAGGCGCAGGTCGTCCGGCCCGACCCCGTTCATCGGCGAGATCACCCCATGCAACACGTGATAGACGCCGCCGAAGCGGGCCCGCTCGACGGCGGTGACATCCAGCGGCTCCTCGACGACGCAGATCACGCCCCGATCGCGGGTGGGCTCGGCGCAGATCTCGCACGGGTCGCTCTCGGTGATGTTAAGGCAGACCGAGCACAGCCGGGTGCGGGCCTTGAGGTCCCGCAGCGCGTCCGAGAGCATCATCGTGGTTTCTGGCGGCGCGCGCAGCAGGAAATAGGCCAGGCGCGAGGCGGTCTTTGGGCCGATGCCTGGGAGCTGGGAAAAAGCGTCGACTAGCCGGGTGACCGACGGGGGCAGGGATCGGGGTGTGGCGGGCATAGTCTCCGAAAAAACAGGCTGACCTGACAGGTCAATCGCGCGGGTGTGACACCTGTCAGGTCAAAATGCGCGGCGGGTGACCTGTCAGGTCACCCGCGCTTTACATAAAGCCGGGGATGTTCACGCCGCCGGTCACGGCCTCGAGGCGCTTGGCCGAGTGCGCCTGCGACGCCACGATGGCCTCGTTGACGGCCGCTACCAGGGTGTCTTCCAGCATCGGCACATCCGCCGGATCGACCAGGGCGGGGTCAAGCTTGATCGCCTGCACCCGCTGATGCCCTGTTATCGTGATCGTGATCGCGCCGCCCGCAGCTGTCACATTCACGGTCTCGATCTCCAGCTCTTCCTGGGTGCGCTTCATGTCATCCTGCATCTTCTGGATGCGCTGAATCGTTCCCGGATCCATGCCGCCGCCCGCCGGCTGTGAGCCGCGCGGCACAAAATCTGTTCGTCGTCCCTTTGCCATTTTTGTTGTTTTCTCCTGTGCGCGATTTAACCACACACGACGCTCACAATGCCTCGCGTCATCACGCGCAAATCGTCGGGGGTCAGCCGAAAGACCGACGTCGGTGTTCCGCCCGCCGCCCAGATTTCGGCATAAGTGGTCAGATCCTGATCGATAAAGGTATGCACGTTCTCGGGCAACCCGACCGGGCAGACGCCGCCAATCGCGTAACCCGTGGTCGCCCGCACATAGTCGGCATCGGCCTTGCCGATTGGCTCGCCGACCAGCGCCGCGAGCGTCTGCTCGTTGGCCCGATTCGCCCCGCTGACCAGCGCCAGTACCGCCTGGTCACTGCTTGCGCCGCGAAAGACAAGGGTCTTCACGATCTGCCCGATTTGACAGCCGATCGCGGCCGCGGCATCGGCGGCCGTCCGGGTCGTCTGTTCGAACTCCACGATCTGATGTCCCAGACCAAGCGCGTCAAGCTGAGCCTGTACACGCAGTGCTGTCGGATTGGTTGCTGGACGCATCCGCTCGCCTCCTATTTCGTGTCGCGGACTTTGCCGCCAAGTTGCTGGGCGCGTCGCACGACCGGATCATCGGCTGGATCGCCTTGGGGCTGCCCGACAAAGACGTGGACGCCGTAGGCGCCCCCCAGCAGGCGGTTTAGGGCCGCGATCAGGCGGTTCTTATTGGCCGGGTCATCCAGACGGGCGCGCTGCCAATCCTGGCTCGCCTTGATCTGGACCGTTGTGCCATCCACACCCCAGGGTTGGCAGTACTGCAGGATCGAGGCGGTCGACGCGCTGGTGGCCTTGACGTCCTTGATCAGTTGTGGCCACTGCGCGCGCAGGGTCTCGCCCGGGCTGCCCGCCGGTTGGGCGGGTCCCGCTGCATGGGCTGTTTCGGCCGGGTGAGCAGCCGGCTCATGAGCGCTGGCAGACTTTTGTTCGCGGGCCGCCGGCGCTGCGGTTGCCCGGGTTGGCTCGCTCGGCACTGCGGCGGCGCTGGGCGCCGCGTCGGTGACGCACTCGAGATAGGCCAGCTCGATCTGCATCTGGCTGTCGGTGCTCTGCCGCATGTCGTTAATGGCCGTGCTGAAGGCCCGCACCCCGCGCAACAAGAGGCCGGTGTCAGCTTGCTCAGCAAAATGGCTGAGGTCCAGCTTCTCGGCTTCGCTCAATTCGTTTCCGCCGATTGGCCGGGCGCTCACCCGCACCTGCATTACCGCCCGCAATTGGTCGATCACCTGGCGCGCGATCTGGCGCGCGTCGGCGCCCTGGTCGACGGCCGCCTGGATGGCGTCAAGTCCGGCCGCGATGTCCTTCCTGACCATCCCGTCCACCAGCGCCCGGACCGTGGCGGCGTCGGTGCTGCCCAGCGCGTCGCGGACGTCCTTGGCGGTGATGCGCAGCGAGTTGGACGAGGCGAGCTGGTCGAGCAGGCTGACCGCGTCGCGCAATGATCCGGTGGCGTGCCGGGCGATCAGGGTCAGGGCGGCATCATCGCACTCGATCCCTTCGCCATCGCACAACACCCGGAGGCGCCCAACGATCTGGGCCACCGGAACACGTCTGAAATTAAACCGTTGGCATCGCGACAGCACCGTCGCCGGGATTTTCTGCGGGTCGGTTGTCGCCAGGATGAAAATGACGTGCGGAGGCGGCTCCTCGAGCGTCTTGAGCAGGGCGTTGAACGCCGAGGTCGACAGCATGTGGACCTCGTCGATGATGTAGACCTTGTACTTCAGCTCGCTCGGCTGGTAGGCGACCTTGTCACGCAAGTCGCGAATGTCGTCGACGCTGGTGTGCGAGGCCGCGTCGATCTCGATCAAATCTAGATGGCGGCCTTCGGTGATGGCATCGGCGATCTGTTGCGCGCGAGCAGGATCCTTCTTGCGCAAATCCGAGATCCCAATTTCGCGCGCAAAAATACGGGCGCTGGTGGTCTTGCCGCACCCGCGCGAGCCCACGAACAGATACGCGTGCCCGATCCGGTTGGTCGCGATCTGGTTCTTCAGGGTGGTGGTGACGTGCTCCTGGCCGACGACTTCGTCAAAGCTGGCCGGACGCCACTTTCGATACAGCGCTTGTGCCACGGCGGTTAGTGTATCAGCCCTGCGCTTCCCGCAGGAACAATTCCGGAGACGATATCCCCCGGTCCGGCGTACGCCGGACCGGGGGATATCGTCTCCGGAGTTAATTCAATCTACTCAGCCTTCTTTGAGGCTGAGGCAACCTTCTGGCGCTCATCCTTCTTCAGGACCTTCTTGCGCATCCGCACACTCTCGGGCGTCACCTCGACCAGCTCGTCGTCGTTGATGAACTCGATGCATTCGTCCAGCGACATGCGCCGAATCGTTGGCAGCCGGCTGGTGTCATTTTCAACCGCGCGCATGCGGAAGTTGGTCAGATGCTTGGTCTTGGAAACGTTCACTTCGAGATCATCAGGCCGGGCATGCTCGCCAATGATCATCCCCTCGTAGACGGGGGTCATCGCCTCGATGAACAGAATACCGCGTTCCCATGCATTGCGCAGCCCATAGGTCACCGCCATGCCGTCTTCCCACGCGATGAGCGAACCGCGATCGCGCTGGCGGATGTTGGCGGCCAGCGGGAAGTAGCCCGCGAACAACGTGTTCGTGACGACAGTTCCGCGGGTGGCGGTCAGCCCGGCGCTGCGGAAACCCAGCAGGCCGCGGGTCGGGACCCGGTAGTGCATGCTGACATTCTTGTCGCCGTGCTTCATGTCCTGCATCTGCCCCTGGCGCGTGCCGAGCATGTCCATCATCGGGCCAAGGAATTCCTCGGGCACTTCGATATACAGGTCCTCATACGGCTCAAGGGTCTCGCCCTTCGGGCCTTGCTTGTAGATCACCTCGGGCTTGCCGACCTGGAATTCGTAGCCTTCGCGGCGCATGGTCTCGATCAGAATGACCAGATGCAGCTCGCCGCGTCCGCTGACCATAAAGCTGTCGGCGGTCAAACCGTCTTCAACCCGAAGGGCCACGTTCTGCTCGAGTTCCTTGAACAGGCGCTCGCGCAGCTTGCGCGACGTGCCCCAGGTGCCCTCGCGCCCGGTAAAGGGCGAGTTATTGACCCCGAAGACCATCCGCACAGTGGGCTCTTCGACCCGAATGGGCGGCAGCGCGATCGGATTCAGCGCATCCGCGATCGTCTCACCGATGAAGATGTCAGGCAGGCCGGTCACCGCCGCAATGTCGCCCGCGGTAACGCTGTCGACCTCGATCCGCTCCAATCCTTGATGGGTGTAGACCGTCGCAAGTTTAGCCTTGTACTGCGTCCCATCGACAGCGATCCGCATCACATCCTGGCCCTTTGTCATTGCGCCCGCAAAAACGCGGCCAATCGCAATGCGGCCCTTGTAGTCGTCGTAGCTCAAGGCTGTGACCAGCATTTGTGTCGGCGCGTCTGGGTCGATCTTCGGGCCGTTCAGGTAGTCGAGGATGGCGTCAAAGAGCGGCTGCAAATCGATGCCATCGCCTTCCATGGGGGGGCCCGCGCTGAACGGCGCGGGCGGCACGCGCCAGGACTTGCCTTCGATGGCGTTGGTGTAGATGATGGGGAATTCGGCCTGCGCGTCGGTGGCGCCCAGTTCGATGAAGAGATCGAAGGTGCCGTTGGTGACAAACGACGGGCGGGCGGTCGAACGGTCGATCTTGTTGACCACAACGATCGCCCGATGGCCGAGCTGGAGGGCTTTGCGCAGCACAAAGCGCGTCTGCGGCATCGGGCCATCCACGGCGTCGACGAGCAGAAGCACGCCATCGACCATGTTCAGCACGCGCTCGACCTCGCCGCCGAAGTCGGCGTGACCCGGGGTGTCGACGATGTTAATCTTGACGCCCCGGTAGGTCAGGGCGGTGTTCTTGGCCAGAATGGTGATCCCGCGCTCGCGCTCGAGATCGTTCGAATCCATGACGCGTTACACCATGACCTGGTTGTCGCGGAAGACGTGCGCCTGGCGGAGCATGGCGTCGACCAGGGTGGTCTTGCCGTGGTCAACGTGGGCGATGATGGCGATGTTGCGGATGTCCTGTCGTTCTTGGGTCGGCATAAGAGGGCCATCATTCTATCCGCATTGGTTCCGAATTCGGTAAAATGAGCGTGTGCCGATTCTGGACCCCCTTTCGTTCGAGTGCGTCAGCCATAGCGAAGAGCAAACCCAGCGCCTTGGCGCGCGCCTGGCGATGTTTCTACCCGCCGTGTGCGTTGTCGCGCTTCAGGGCGATCTCGGCGCCGGGAAGACCCACTTTGCCCGGGGCGTGGGGTTGGGCTGGCGGGCGGCTCAGGAGTTGCGCAGCCCGACCTACACGATGCTGCAGGAGCACCACCGCGACCCGGACTCCGGCGCGCGGCTGTATCACGTCGATTTGTATCGGGCCGAGCGCGACGGAGATCTTGATTCGATCGGGCTGCGCGAGTTGATCGAGGACAATGACGGGGTGGTGCTGATCGAGTGGCCCGAGCGCGCGGAGGGTTGGATCCCGGGAGATGCGGTTCGGGTGCGCTTTGACGCCACCGCCGGCTCGAAGCGCAATCTCACCTTTTCAACCCATAGCGCGTCGGCCTGGCAAATTCTGCTCAAGTTTCGCAAACAGGCTTTTGGCGTTTGACATCATGCCCGAAATTCTCCTCGCCATCGACACCTGCACCCGCCGGAGCGCCATCGCCCTGCGCGATGGCACCGCGATTCGGGCGGAGATCGCCTGGGAGACCGACCGCCATCACACCGCCGCCGTCAGCCAGCGCATCCACGAGTTGATGGTCGCCTGCGGGATCAAGGCTGCGGACCTCGGCGCGGTCGCGGTCGCCATTGGCCCGGGTTCCTTCACCGGCGTCCGTTGCGGGTTGGCCATTGCCAAGGGCATGGCAGTCTCGGCCGGGTTGCGGGTTTATGGCGCGTCGGCCTTTGAGATCTTGCTGGCCGCCCAACCAGTGGGCGCGCTGCCGCTGGTTCCAGTGATTGAAGTGGGCCGCGGACGGGTCGCGGCCGGGCGTTTTGACTGGCGTGACGGGATTGCCGTCGCGGTTGAGCCGTGGAAGGTCCATACGTGGCAGGAGCTGGCCGACGCCATCTCGGCCCCGGCCTGGGTGTGTGGCGATGTCGCGCCTGGGCTGCAGGCGTTGCTGCACGGCAAGGCGACGATCGCGCCCGCGCCGCTCAACCTGCGCCGGGCGGGCTATCTGGCCGAGATCGGCCATGCGCGCTGGCAGCGCGGTGACGCCGACGAGGCCATGACCCTCATGCCTATTTACCCCTAAGCGGGGCGCAGGCATGGGTCGATTCCACGTTAGTCCGATGACGCTTGCCGACGTGCCGGCCGTCATGGCCATCGAAGCCGGGTCTTTTCCCATGCCCTGGCCCGAACGCGCGTATCGGTATGAGCTGAGCGACAATCCCAATGCGTATTGCGTCGTCGCCGTGGCTGAAGATGGGCTGATTGCGGGTTATGCGGTGATGTGGATGATGGCCGACGAAGCGCATGTTGGCACGATCGCCAGCGCGCCGATCCGGCGGCGGCAGGGCGTCGGCGAGCGCCTGATGATTGACCTCATGCGCGAGGCGGCCCGGCGCGCCGCGATCTTCGTCACCCTCGAAGTCCGGGTGGGCAACACCGCTGCCCAACGTTTGTATCTCAAATACGGCTTTGTCGAGGTCGGGCGGCGCAAACGGTATTACCCCAATAACCGTGAAGACGCGCTGTTGATGACCGTCGAGGACTTTCGCGACCCCGCCTGCGCGAAGCGGGTTGACGCGCTCGAACGTAATCTGGAATAGTTTCCCGAAATCGATCAACCCCGGCGAAGAAGGGGATGATCGATTTCGGAATCAATTCACAGGCCCGCAAATCCTTCCATGATCCGCGCCACGTGGCGCGTGCCATTCACGAAGTCCGCGATCCGCACAAACTCGTCCGGCGCGTGCTGGCGGTTCTGCATGTTGCCGATGCCGGCCGTGATCACGGCAATGTTGAGCGGGCGCGAGAAGGCGTAGATCGGGCTGCTGCCGCCGGCCGTCGGGATGAGCGAGCTCGGCTTGCCGTAGACTTCCTCGGCCGCGCGTGTGGCGAGCACGACCAGTGGATTGTCCGGGGCAGCCTTGGTCGGCCACATCGCGCCGAGCCACTCGGCTTTGACATCCTCGAACCCCTGCGCGTCCAGATGCCGGCGCAGCTTGGCGAAGATGTCTTCGGGATTCTGGTCCATCACCAGGCGGAAATCCAACTTGGCGCTGGCGCGGGCGGGGATGACGGTCTTGAAGCCCGCGCCCTGATATCCGGTCGTAATGCCCTCGATGGTGCAGGTCGGGTTGAACACGGCCTTGTTGAGGGCCGGCCCAGACATCCCGCCCAGGAATGCTTTGGCCCCGGTCTCGGCCCGCAGCAACTCGGTTGGGTCGGGTTGCAGCGCCAGCAACTGCCTATCGAGGTCGCTTGGCGGCCAGGCGCGCTCATAGAAACCGTCAATCAGAATGCGCTCGTCGGCATCCTTCAGCGTGTTCAATGCGCGGACCAACCGCCAGGCCGCGCTCGGCAGGATGTGCGCGCCGCCCGAATGCGCATCCCGGGCCATGGTCTCGACGCTTAGTTCGACGGCCAGGATGCCGCGCGCGCCGAGCGGCATGCGGTGCCGGCCGGTCTCGTCGGTCCCGCCTTCCTCCCAGATCGCCCCGTCGCAGCGCAGCAGCGCGAGATTCTGCTGCACGAATTCCTTCATGTGCGGGCTGCCGATCTCCTCTTCGCCCTCGGCAACCATGATGATGGAGCAGGGGAGTTTTCCGTCGTAGGCGGCCCGGACCGCGTCGATGGCGGCCAGCCGGCACACGATCTCGCCTTTATCGTCGCGCGCGCCGCGGGCATACAGCGCGTCATCCCGGATTGTGGGCTGGAAGGGCGGGGTCGTCCACTTGTCCAGCGGCTCGGGCGGTTGGACATCGTAGTGGTTGTAGCACATCAGCCGGCGCGGCGATGCGCCCTCGAGGAAGCCGAGGACCACCGGCTGGCCGCCGGTCTCGACGATTTGAGTGCGCAGTCCGTAGCGCTTGAACAGGTCTTCGACGATCGCCGAGCATTCGCGCACGCCTTCGCCGCGCGCGCTGACGCTGGGCTGCGCGCATAACGTGGAGATCTCGGACAGGGACCGCTCCAGGTTGGCCTGAATATGGGCGTCAATGGCGCTTGTGTTTGGGTTCATCTTGTTTACTCCGTCTCGTTCGCGCGGCGCCGGGCCGGTGGTTTTCGGAAACGGTGTGCCCC